>CAKTKV010000074.1 GCA_934572355.1 uncultured Oscillospiraceae bacterium | reverse complement strand
GGCATCGGCTTTGTTCCGACTCCGGTAGGCGGACGCACTGCCTCCCGCAAGGTCAAGGGCAAGGAGACCATCTTCCGTGTCGGCGACTGTGTCGCTATCGGCAATCTCCGCACCGTTATCTGGCGCGCTTGGGACGTCTGCATGAAGATATAACCGAACCCAGATTTTAATAAACAAGGGATGACCGCGTGTCATCCCTTGTTCATTGTCATAGCAGACAAATCGTCGAAAACGCGGGGGCTGAAATTTTGTCAGCCTGTTAAAAGTGAAAAAAGACTCTTGACATATCAAAATCGCGCGGCTATAATGACGCCATCAACAGAACAGTTGCAGTAAACCTGTGACGGAGAGTAGTAACCCGGCATAACCATTGTACAGAGAACCGTGGGTGGTGTGATCACGGTCGTATGGCGCGGGGCGAATGGACTTCGGAGGGCGGTTTGAAAGGGCTCTGCCCGAGTAGATGCCGACGGAAACCTGTACCGTTATCTTTCAGGGCGCGTATGATGGTACGCGTAAGCGAGAGGGCGTTTTCAAAGAACGTCAATTTGGGTGGTATCGCAGGAGTGTGCAGCTCTTGTCCCATGTGTGTGGGACGGGGGTTGTTTTTTTATATCCATGCTCCGAAACAAGGCCGTCGGCAGCGGCCCCTCCATCGCCGCCCAGAATCAAATCAAGGCTAAAAAGCCAAATGGAGGAAACAACCATGAAAAAGACAAACATCATCCGTAAAGTGATCGCCGGTGTTCTCGCCGCTGTAATGTGCCTCGCTCTCGCCGCCTGCGGCAGCGAAGCCGCAGCCCCCGCAGCCGATACATCAGCTGACTCTCAGGCAAAGACGACTTACACGATCGGCCTGTGCAACTACGTTGACGACGCTTCCCTCAACCAGATCGTTGACAATATCCAGACCCGCCTTGCCGAGATAGGCGAAGAGAATGGCGTGGAGTTCAACGTTCTCTACGATAACTGCAATGCCGACGCAAGCGTTATGGAGCAGATCATTTCCGACTACCTCGCCGATAAGGTAGACCTCATGATCGGCGTCGCAACGCCTGTCGCGATGCGCATGCAGACCGCGACCGAGGACAGCCAGACTCCCGTCGTGTTCTCCGCTGTGTCCGACCCCGTCGGCGCGGGACTTGTTGAATCCCTCGAAGCTCCCGGCGCGAACGTCACCGGCACCTCCGACTACCTCGATACCGACGCGATAATGAACCTCATCTTTGCCCTTGACCCCGATGCCGAGACCATCGGCCTGCTCTATGATCAGGGACAGGATTCCTCCGCAGCCCCCATCGCGAAGGCGAAGGAATACCTCGATAGCAAGGGCGTCAAGTACATCGAGCGCACCGGCACCACGACCGATGAAGTCATGCTCGCCGCCGACGCTCTGGTCGCCGACAAGGTCGACGCCGTCTTCACCCCGACCGACAACACCATCATGACCGCCGAGCTTGCAATCTATGAGACCTTCGCCAAGGCAGGCATCCCGCAGTACACCGGCGCTGACTCCTTCGCCCTCAACGGCGCATTCCTCGGCTACGGCGTTGATTACTCAAACCTCGGTGTTGAGACCGCGAACATGGCCGCGCAGATCCTCCTCGAGGGCGCCGACCCCGCATCCACCCCGGTCATGACCTTCGATAACGGCACCGCTACCATAAACACCGATATCTGCACCGAGCTCGGCTATGACTACGCAGACGTCGAAGCAGCGTTCACCGACCTCTGCTCCCGCATCGTGACCCTCACCACCGCCGAGAGCTTTGACGACATCAAGTAATAACACCACATCAAACCAAGTGCGCAGACCCGGCTCAACGCTGAGTCTGCGCACAGTTAGAAAAAGAGGACAAGTATGGACATTTTAACTATCCTGTCTCTCGGACAGACCGCGCTTGAGCTGGGGCTTATCTGCTCGCTGACGGTGCTGGCGCTGTTTTTGAGCTATACGATGCTGAACGTGTGCGACCTGTCGACCGACGGCTGCTTCACTCTCGGAGCGGCAGTCGGCGCGGCTGTTGCAATCGCCGGGCACCCGTGGCTCTCGCTCGGCGCGGCAATGATAGCCGGTATCTGCTCCGGCTTCATCGTGGCGATACTTCAGACGCGCATGGGCGTGAACAGCCTGCTTGCCGGCATCATCGTGAACACTGCGCTCTATTCCATAAACATCGCGGTCATGGGCGGCTCGTCGCTCCTGAACCTCAATAAGACCGACACGGTGTTCTCACTGCTTAAATCCGCCCTCTCCGGCACACCCTTTGCCGGGGGCTATAAGCTCATCGTCTCCGGCGCGGCGGTGCTCCTCGCGCTCGTGTTCATAACATTGTTCCTGCGCACCCGCCTTGGCCTCGCCATCCGCGCGACCGGCAATAACCCGGATATGGTGCGCTCCTCGTCCGTGAACCCCGCGTTCACGACGACTGTCGGCCTCTGCGCGGCGAACGCCCTCACCGGTCTTTCCGGCTGCCTCATGGCGCAGTCGCAGAAGGCTGTGGACATTAACCTCGGCACCGGCATGGTCACGATAGCTCTGGCCTCGCTCCTCATCGGCGGCACTGTCATGGGGCGCGGCGGCGTGTTCAAGCGCGCGGTCGGCGTGGTGCTCGGCTCGGTGATCTTCCGCCTTGTCTATACCGTCGCGCTGCGTCTCAATATGCCGGCGTTCATGCTCAAGCTCGTCTCCTCGGTCATCGTTGTTCTGGCGATATCCATACCGTACCTCAAGACGCGCCTGCCGATGCTGCGCCGAAGAATGGCGCATGCCAAAGGGAAAGGGGGCGAGGGCGCATGCTGAAGCTCAGCCATATTTCAAAGACCTTTAACCCCGGCACCGTGAACGAAAAGGCCGCCATACCCGACCTCTCGCTCGAGCTTGAGCGCGGCGATTTCGTCACGATCATCGGCGCAAACGGCGCTGGCAAGTCTACTCTCTTTAACGCCATCTGCGGCAGCTTCCTCACGGACAGCGGCAGCATCATCTTAGACGGGGAAGACATCACCTTCCAGCCGGAGCATAAGCGCGCAAAGCGGATAGGCCGGCTCTTTCAGGACCCGATGCGCGGCACTGCCCCGGGCATGACGATAGAAGAAAATCTCGCCCTCGCCGCCGGGCGCGGCGGGTGGTTTGCGCACATAACGAAGACTGACCGCGATCTGTTCCGTGACAGGCTCGCTCAGCTCGACATGGGTCTTGAGGACAGACTGCGCCAGCCGGTCGGGCTGCTCTCAGGCGGCCAGCGTCAGGCGCTGACGCTCGTCATGGCGACGATCGTCCCGCCGAAGCTCCTCCTGCTTGACGAGCACACCGCCGCTCTCGACCCCGGCACGGCGGAGAAGGTGCTGGAGCTCACGCGCAGGGTCGTGAGCGAAGAAAAGCTCACCTGCATGATGATCACGCATAACATGCAGTCCGCGCTCAAGCTCGGCAGCCGCACCCTCATGATGGACTCCGGCAGGATAATCCTCGACGTCGGCGGCGCGGAGCGCAGCGGGCTTACTGTAAACGACCTCCTTGCACGCTTCAGAGCGGGCGTCGGCAAGGCACTCGACAACGACCGGATGCTGCTGTCATAACATCTCCGGACATGTTTTTCACCCCCACTGCATATATATGCTATGGGGGTGAAAGCTATATGTCATATGAACAGAGCAGGAGCGAGGTGCAGCGCAGCCATACGCTCAGCATGGAGAACCGGGATAAGCTGAGTCTTACCGGCGTGGAGGACGTCAGCGGTTTTGACGAGAGCCTCGTCGTCCTCACGACGAGCATGGGCGAACTCACCGTGCGCGGCGAGGGTCTGCACATCGAGCGTATCGATCTGGACTCCGGTCAGCTCGAGGTGCGCGGCAAGGTGCAGGAGCTGAGCTATGACGAGCGCGCACCGAAGGGCACACTGTGGTCGCGCCTGTTCGGCGGCTGACGTGGGGCAGAGCATTGAAGGGCAGGCGCTGGAGCTGTTTGCCTTCCTGCTTGGCGGAGTGCTGCTCGGGCTTGCGTATGATATGCTCCGCCCGATAAGGCGCGCGGCAGGCAGGGGCGGGGGAGCGCTGGACGTGCTCTTCTGCGCGGCAGGCGGCGCGCTGTTCTTCCTGCTTGCCATGCGCTCCGAGAGCGGCAGGATGGGCACATGGTCGCTGGCCGCCTCAGCCGTCGGATTCTGCATGTATATGCACACTTTGAGCGCCCTCCTGCTGCCCGTGTTCGCCGCGGTCGATGCCGCGGCGGTACGAGCTGCGCAGGGGTGTAAAAAAGTAATAAAAAAATTTTGTAAATATGCAAAAAGTATCTTTCAAAAATCGCGCGAATGTTTTATTATAAAGCATAAGCGGAAAGTGGATTGACATGAACACAAGAGACACGCTGATATGTATCGTTCTGATATCGCTGACGCTGTACGCCTGTGCAAGCGTGGCGGCAGTCGGCGGAGAGCTTCGCGCGGCGGCCGCTGTGCAGCAGGAGCTCCGCGCCGAGCTTGAGGAGCAGACGGCGGATAATGCCGCGCTGCGTGAAAAGCTCGAAGCGGGGCTGAGTGACGAGGAGCTTGAGCGTCTTGCGCGTGAGCGGCTGGGTCTTGTCAAACCGGGAGATAAAATATTTTATTTTACAACAGACAGAGAGGGGTAAACATGGAGCTGACGGTCGGTGAAGTGCTGGAAGGGAAAGTCACGGGTATCGCCAAATTCGGCGCGTTTGTCGCGCTCGACGGGGGCAGGAGCGGCCTTGTACATATTTCGGAGGTTGCCAACACCTTTGTCAGCGATGTCAATGAATATCTCAAGGTCGGCCAGACCGTGAAGGTCAAGGTCATCGGGATAAGCGACGAGGGACGTATCAACCTCTCCATAAAGCGCGCACTTGAGCCGCAGAAGCCGGAGAGCGCTCCGCGCAGCCGGGACGCGCAGCCGAAGCGCGAAAGACCCGCGAGCACACCGGTGCCCCCCGCGGCGTCGACCAGCGGGAACATGGACTTTGAGGACAGACTCAAGAAGTTCATGCAGGAGTCTGACAGCAGAATTGCCGACAATCGCATGTACTCCGAGCACCGCCAGCGCACCCGCAGGAAGTGAATATGGTAAAAATGACTGCACCGGAGGGCGCAGTCATTTTTACATATCGACAGCCTTGATACTCATCCTATGCATCTCGCGCATAGTCTCATATATCGTCTCAGCTGCGTTCAGCGGCACAGCCTCCGCTATGGCGGCGGACATCTCCGCGCGCCGCTCAGGCTCTGCCAGCAGCTCAAGGCAGCAGTGCGCCAGCTCTTCGGGTGTGGCGGCCGTGACGGCGGCCCCCGCCTTCGTGAAGAAGTCGAGATTATATTCCTCCACCGCGGCGATAGCGTCTATCAGCACCATGGGCAGCGCCTTTGCCGCCGCCTCCGTGACGCTTATCCCGCCGGGCTTTGTCAGGTAGAGATCGGCACTGTCAAGCAGCAGGGAAACGTTCTTTTCAAAGCCTAGAATGTGGATGTTTGCCCAGCCCGCGTAGCGCGAGGCAAGATGCCGGTGCAGCTTCTCGTTCGCCCCGCACACGACCGTGAGCTCCTGAGAATCCGTCATCGTCTCGGCGAGCGTTTCCGTCAGCTCCTTGAGCGGCCCGCAGCCGATGCTCCCTGTCATCGCAACAAGGTGCTGGTGCTCAGGCTCGATGCCGAAGCTGCGCTTGGCCTCAGCCTTCGGTGCGCGTGTGTAGAATTCCGGACGTATCGGTATTCCGGACGGCACTATAAGCTCTGCACTTATCCCGCCGGTGACAAACTCCCCGGCAAGGGAGGGAGCCGGGATGAAGCAGCACCCGAGGCGGCTGTCGCCAACGCTCGGGCTGCATGTGTAGTCTGTCGCAACAAAGGCCGTGCACAGCGTCGGGTCGTAAAGCTCCAGTATCTTCGTCACCATCAGCGCCGGAAAGAGGTGCACGCATATGACTGTGTCGTACCCGCCGTCCCGGATGTGCTCGTACAGCGGCAGCGCGGCCTTTGCGAACATTTCATAGAGCCTTGAACTCTCGTGAAACATGTCCGGGTGGGTCTCGGAGAACCTGTAACCCGACTGGTATAGCTTCGGAGTGTGCCGGTACATGAAGGTGTGTCCGCTCGTTATCAGCTTCTGCGCGCCATCGGAGAGAAAGTGCAGCGCCTCGCATATCTCGCACTCCTCGCCGCGGCTGAGGAATTCCTCCGCAATTGCTTTGGCGCAGGAGTTGTGCCCCTCGCCGGTGTCGCAGCTCAGTATAAGCGTTTTCATTTCTGACGCAGACCCTCCTGCTTTTTCATTCCGTCCTCAAGGCGCAGCAGTCTCGGCCGGTTGTAGCGCTGTATGATGATGTACGGGAGGTTTCCCGCAAGGAAGTATACTATTGAAATTATCCAGCCCCATGCCCCGCCGACGATGAACACCGCGCCGAAGCCGAGGATGCTCAGCAGCACATGTATGAACTCCGCGACGCAGGTCTCCTGAAGCATACGCGGCAGACGGCTGCCGTAGTCGGCGGTCATCTTCTTCGGCGGCATGAGCTTCGGCAGTATGCGGCTCATGTCCGGAAGAGTGTTCTGCCACTGCTTGACGCGCAGCTTTTTGTAAAGCCCCGCCTCAAAGTCCAGCGGCTTATATGGAAACGCGCGGCTGTTGAACCAGCCCTTCGGGAGTATGCGCCCGAGCAGGAACGAGAACACGCCCAATACAATATAGTAGATCACGCAGTACAGAAGCTTCATCTTTATCCCCTCATTGACCAAAGGCATGGCCTATCTTTCCCAATATAAAAACCTTAACGTTTTCTTTGCAACTGAAGTTCAATTGAAGCTCAAGGATTGTTGACCTTCACCATCTGACCATTCTGCGAATGACTGCACTATTAAGACATTCTTTAGAAAACACGGTAGATTTTTACGACACAGTTTGCTATAATGTTAAAAGGTTAAAAGAATATAAAACCTGTCCGATAAAATTGAAAGGGGATTTTTCACATGGGTCTTATTCGTGCAGCACTTGGAGCAGCCGGCGGTGTCGTCGGTGATCAGTGGAAAGAATATTTTTACTGCGAGGCGCTTGATAATGACGTCCTCGTCGTAAAGGGCAGCAAGAGAGTTTCGGGCCGTTCCTCCAACCGCGGCGGTACGGACAATATCATCTCCAACGGCTCTGTCGTTGCCGTTGCGGACGGTCAGTGCATGATAATCGTCGATCAGGGCAAGATCGCCGAGCTCTGCGCCGAGCCGGGCGAGTTCGTCTATGACAGCTCCACCGAGCCCTCCATCTTCAGCGGCAGCCTCGGCAGCAGCATCAAGGAAGTTTTCAAGAACATCGGCAAGCGCTTCACCTTCGGCGGCGAAGCCCCCAAGGATCAGCGCGTGTATTACTTCAACACCAAGGAGCTCGTCGGCAATAAGTACGGCACTCCCTCTCCCGTGCCCTTCCGCGTTGTGGATCAGCGCGCCGGTATCGATATCGATATCGCCATCCGCTGCTTCGGCGAATACAGCTACCGTATCTGCAACCCGATCCTGTTCTACACCAATGTCTGCGGCAACGTCAGCTCCGAGTACACCCGCGATAATATCGACGGCCAGCTCAAGACCGAGCTTCTCACCGCTCTCCAGCCCGCGTTTGCCAAGATATCCGACATGGGTATCCGTTACAGCTCTCTGCCTGGCCATACCATGGAGATCGCTCAGGCGCTCAATGAGGTCCTCAGCCCGAAGTGGAGCGACCTGCGCGGCATCGAGGTCGTGTCCTTCGGCGTGTCCAGCGTCAAGGCCAGCGAGGAGGACGAGGCCATGCTCAAGGAGATGCAGCGCACTGCGGCTTACCGCGACCCCGGCCTTGCTGCGGCGAACCTCTCCGCGGCTCAGGCTCAGGCGATGCGCGACGCGGCCAAGAACTCCGGCGGCGCGGCGGTCGGCTTCATGGGCATGAACATGGCTTCCCAGATGGGCGGCATGAACGCGCAGGATCTC
>CAKTKV010000073.1 GCA_934572355.1 uncultured Oscillospiraceae bacterium | reverse complement strand
GTCTTTCCCTGTATCGTAACCGTCGGCAGATCCTTTATGTAGTCGTTTATAAGCACGGGAGCGTCGGTCGACGCACCGGCGATATCACGCAGGAAATCATTGCCGCTTCCGGTGGCGTAGTAGTATATCTCGTTTGAGATGCAGGACGGGTCAAAGTCGTTTATGAATCGGTTCAGAGTTCCGTCGCCGCCGCAGATGACAAGCTTATCATCCGCGCCCAGCGAGCGCTGAAATGCCGCGGTATCGGTGATGTCAGTCATGTCGGTAAACGTAAGTTCACCGTTGTGCAGAATGTCTTTCAGCTTTTCCGCGCCTTCCTTGCCGCGCCCGTTGCCGGCCTTGGGGTTATATAGTATCTGCCAAGTCATGTCTTATTTCTCCGCTTTTATTTCTCTCATTGAAGCTAATGGTACGTCGTTTCCGTGCGTGAAGCCCGCTCCGGCTTTCAGCGCCCTTGCGTTCCTGATAATGTACAGCACGAACGACAGCAGCATCATTGCCGTGCAGACAGCAATCATCGCATTTGAAACCGACACCGGGATGCGGTACCAGATGATATGCGTCAGCATCATTGCGTACAGAAGCCCGGTCGTGACCTTGCCGTGCCAATCGGCGCTCATAACAAGCCCGGTCTTTCTGATGACGATAAGGCTCATTATCCCCGTCGATACCTCCTTGAACGTGAGGAGCAGGAGCGGCAGCAGCATAAGCGGATAGCGCGTGAGCAGGCACAGCAGCATTGCCGCCTGAGTGAGCTTATCTGCCACAGGGTCAATGATCTTGCCGAGGTCGCTTACCATATTGAAGCGGCGCGCGATATATCCGTCGGCCGTGTCGGATATCCCGGACAGCGCGAGCAGCGCCGCGGTTTTCCAGAAGTTCTGTTCTACGCAGTAGACGTAGACGAAAAACGGAATAAGAATAAGCCGAAACACAGAAAGCATATTCGGTATGGTGATGCAGTTTTTCCAGATACTGCCTTTTCTGGTCTCTTTGTTCATACATACCGCCCCCTCTTTTTCGGTATTTAACCGGGAATTTGACAACTGAATATCAAATTAACTTCAAGTATTGTTGACGTCAAACTGTGTTTGTACTGAACATGATAAGGAATTTGCGGACTTTGAACAAATTATGAAGAAAGGGCTTGCAATTACAGATAAGCTGTGCTATATTGTCATTGCTTCAATTAAATAGCCATTGAAGCTTTCAGAATCGTATTCCGGAATGCGAGACTGGAAGTGGAGGAACTCTGGAGAATCTCATTTATTTGAGTGCCGAAGGTGCAAGGTCGTCAGACCGAATCTCTCAGGCCAAAGGACAGAGTGGAACACAGCTTTGCCTTGCTTGCAGTTGTCCCGCCTTGTTCGGAGTTTCCGACACAGGGGCGGGAATTTTTGTTATCGGGGGAAGGAAACATGCAGGCAGTTTTAAGCATTGTTCAGAAAATTAACTTCTATCTTTCGGATTACATACTGGTGATCCTGCTTGTCGGCACCGGTATATTCTTCAGTATAAAGACGCGGTTCGTGCAGGTGCGATGCTTCAGTGAAGGTATGCGCAGCGTGTTCGGCAAGATAAGCCTGCACGGTGGGAAGCAGGAGAGCGGACTCAGCTCGTTCCAGGCGCTCGCTACAGCCGTTGCGGCGCAGGTCGGCACCGGCAATATAATCGGCGCGAGCGGCGCTATCCTTACCGGCGGCCCCGGCGCGATCTTCTGGATGTGGATCATCGCATTCTTCGGCATGGCGACTATCTATTCCGAGGCAGTCCTTGCACAAGAGACAAAGACCGTCAAAGCTGACGGCACAGTCCACGGCGGCCCGGTCTACTATATCAACAAGGCGTTCCCGAACGGCTTCGGTAAGTTCCTCGCGGGCTTCTTCGCCGTGGCAATAACTCTGGCGCTCGGTTTCATGGGCAGCATGGTGCAGTCAAACTCCATCGGTGAGACCTTCTCAAACGCGCTCGGCATACCCACATGGGTGATCGGCATTGCCGTCACGGTCATCGCCGGGCTTATCTTCCTCGGCGGCATCCAGCGCATCGCGTTTGTCACAGAGAAGCTCGTCCCTGTCATGGCGGTGCTCTATATCCTCGGCGGCTTTGCAGTCCTCATCATGCGTATAAAGTTTATTCCCGAAACCTTCGGCATGATCTTCAAGTACGCGTTCGAGCCCAACGCCATCATCGGCGGCAGCCTCGGCTACGCGCTCAAGACCGCTATCAGCCAAGGCGTCAAGCGCGGCCTGTTCTCCAACGAAGCCGGTATGGGCTCGACTCCTCACGCACACGCTATGGCAAACGTGAAGAAGCCGCACGATCAGGGCGTCGTCGCTATGATTGGTCTGTTTATCGATACCTTCATTGTCCTCACCATGACGGCTCTCGTCGTTATTTCCTGCCTCTATGCCGATAATGGCGTTCTCGCTTCCGGTGCTGCCGATGGCGTGAGCAAGGCGAACATGGCACAGCTCGCGTTCTCTAACTGCTTCGGCAAGGGCGTCGGCTCGCTCTTCGTCGCGGTCTGCCTGCTGTTCTTCGCGTTCTCCACGATCCTCAGCTGGAACTTCTTCGGCAAGGTCAATGTGGAATATCTCTTCGGCGAAAAGGCGGTCAAGGTCTATTCTGTGCTCGCGCTGGTGTTTATCTTCCTCGGCTCCTGCCTGTCCAATGACCTCGTCTGGGAGCTTGCGGATATGTTCAATCAGCTCATGGTCATCCCGAACGTCATTGCTCTGTTTGCGCTCTCTTCGATCGTAAAGGCAGCGGCCTGCGGCAGCGACAAAAACGAGCGCCTGTAAAAACGGAACATACACGGCTGTTCAAAATCCAAGAAAATGTATTATATATGCACAAAAGTTAGGCATGGCTTTTGTGCATATTTTTATCCCCCACGGGGGCTTAAAAAAGAATAGGGCTGATAGTAAAATAACAATCGCAATCGGGAGTCACCCGAAGACATTGTTTTGAGAAAGAGAGACTATCACTATGCATATGGCAGACGCTTTGCTCGCCCCGGCAGTCGCAGCGACTATGTACGCGGCTTCAACCGTCACCGCCGGAGCCTCCATCGTTAAGCTGAACAGGGAAGAGAAGCTTGACCATGAGTCCGCGGCGAAAAAATTACCCACGATGGCAGTTATGTCCGCGCTCGTTTTCGCAGGGCAGATGATCAACTACACTATTCCCGGCACTGGCTCCTCCGGTCATATATGCGGAGGTATGCTCCTTACATCGGTATTGGGGCCATGGGCAGGCTTCCTGTCGATGATCGCGGTGCTGGCGATACAATGCCTGTTCTTTGCCGACGGCGGGCTTATGGCGCTCGGCGCGAATATATGGAACATGGCTTTCTACGGCTGCTTTGTAGGATATTTTCTTATTTACAGACCGATAATGCACAGCAATTGGTTCTCCGGCAAGGGTGAAAAGGCAGCCGGCAGGCTCAAGATCATCGCGGCCTCCGTCATCGGCTGCATCGTGACGCTCCAGCTCGGCGCGTTCTCCGTCGTCGTTGAGACGAGCCTTTCCGGAATCGCCGACATTCCCTTCGGTGTGTTCTGCGCGATCATGCAGCCGATACATCTGGCTATCGGCCTTGTCGAGGGGCTTATCACCGCCGCAGTGCTTGTATTCATATACAATAGCCGCCCCGAAATTCTGATGGATTATACCCCCGCAGAGGGCAGCACGGATAAGCGCAGCTACAAGACGGTCATTGCTGTGCTTGCGGTAGCCGCAGTGCTTGTCGGCGGAGTGTTCTCCCTGTTTGCAAGCTCAAACCCCGACGGGCTTGAGTGGTCGCTGTTCGGCAATGAGGAGGCTGGCTACTCCGCGAACCTTGGCCTTGATGAAGATGATTACGGTTACGCGAGTGACGCCGCGGCAAAGGCCGAGGCAGTGCAGGAAAAGACCTCGTTCCTCCCTGACTACGCTTTCTCCAGTGACGCGGAGAATCCCGCGGGCACGTCCGTTTCCGGTCTTGTCGGCTCGGCAATGGTCGCCGCGGCGGCAGTTCTGATATGCCTCATAGGCGGCTATTTCAGAAAGCACAAAAATAAAAAGACCGCATAATTCAATTAGTAAATTGATCAGCGGCAAGCCCGTCATACGGGCTTGCCGCGCACGCACGCTTTTATATAGGAGGTGGGGAACATGAATAAGGCTGAACTCGCGGGCGCGGAGCTGCGCGCGATGGATGAGCTTGCCGCGCAGGACTCTGCCGTTCACCGTATGCCGCCGCTCTCCAAGCTGTTTCTCACTGTTTTATACATCGCAGTCACAGTGTCATTTAATAAATACGACTTCACGGGACTTCTCGTGATGCTGCTTTTCCCGGTCGTGGCCTATCAGATAAGCGAGATCCCGATCAGCACCTGCTTTTATAAGCTGCGCATAGTCATGCCGCTTGTCTGCGCCGTGGGACTTTTCAATCCGTTTTTTGACAAAGCGATAATTGCGCAGATCGGCAGCGTCGGAATAAGCGGCGGCGTTGTCTCAATGCTGACGCTGATGATGAAGGGTGTGTTCTGCCTGATGGCGTCGTTCCTGCTGATTGCAACGACCTCCATTGAGGAAGTATGCTTTGCCCTGCGCAGGCTGCATTTCCCGAAGCTGCTGACATCGCTCCTGCTGCTGACCTTCCGCTATATATCCGTGCTGCTCGAAGAGGTCGCGATAATGACCGAGGCATACGAGCTGCGTGCGCCCGGCCAGCACGGGCTGCACATTTCGGCCTGGGGCTCGTTTCTCGGGCAGCTAATCCTGCGCAGCATGGACAGGGCGGAAATGCTCTACGAGAGCATGGAGCTGCGCGGCTTTCATGGTGAATTTTATTATGCCGACGACGGGGGATATAATTCCCGCGCGTGGCTTGCCGCGATAGTGTGCGCGGTGCTGATAGTTCTGGCGCGTATGTATGATCTTCCGGTGCTGCTCGGCTCCGCGTTTGTATGAGGGAAAGAAAATGATCTGCTTTGAAAATGTAACTTACGCATATCCCGGCGAAAAGCCGGTGTTGAAAGACCTCTCGTTTACCATCTCAAAAGGGGAGCGCGTTGGGCTCATCGGCGCGAACGGCGCGGGCAAGTCGACGGTAATGAAAGCGGCGCTCGGCTTAGTTAGCTGCGATGGAAAGATAAGCATTGACGGCATGGAGATGTGCCGCAAGAACCTCAGCGCAATAAGAAAATGCGTCGGCTACGTTTTGCAGGACTCCGACAATCAGATGTTCATGCCGACCGTGTTTGAGGATATGATCTTCGGGCCGATGAATTACGGCATGAGCAGGGAAGAGGCAGAGCGCAGCATCGATGAGATACTTGACGAGCTGGAACTGGGATATCTCAAGCACCGGCAGAACCACAAGATATCCGGCGGTGAAAAGCGCATGGCCGCTATCGCGACGATACTCGCAATGAAGCCGGAATACATGCTGATGGACGAGCCGTCGACTGCGCTCGACCCGCAGAACAGGCGCAAGCTTATCAATACGCTCAATAAGCTCCCGGTCACAAAGATAATTGCGACGCATGACCTTGACATGGTGCTGGAGACCTGCGACAGAGTTATCCTGCTGCATCACGGCAGGCTTGCAGCCGACGGCCCGGCGGATGTGCTCCTGCGCGATAAGGCGCTCATGGAGGGCAACCACCTTGAGCTTCCGTTCTGCCTTGCGGGGCCACCGGTGAAATAACAGAAAACAAAGTCCTGAGAGAGCCAAAACAGGCTGCCTCAGGACTTGTTGTATGATATATCATATTATATAATGCAAGCGGGTCTGTAAGCCGGGTTCTGTCGTGGACGACCATCTATCTAGCCCTGCCGTTGCCGGCAGGATCAAGCCACCTCCCGAGGACGACCGGGCCGGTCTTGTGTCCTCCCACGGTGTTGCTCCGGATAGAGTTTACAGCATCAACATGTCTCCATGCGATGAGTGAGCTCTTACCTCACTTTTCCACCCTTACCGGTGCTGAAAGCACCGGCGGTATATCTCTGTTGCACTTGTCCGAGGGTTACCCCTGGCGGGCGTTACCCGTTATCCTTGCCCTATGGAGCCCGGACTTTCCTCACGCACAGGCTTTCGCCTTATGCCCGCGGTCGTCCGACCCGCTTGCTGGGCTTATTTTACCATGTTCGCGGCACAAGTCAACAATAATTCTTGTATTACCGGGCAAAAAGTCTTATAATATGTATTTAGTCAAGCGAATGTGAGGCGATTGATTTGACTCTTCAGGAATACGTAAATACATTAAAAGATAAAAGGATCGCGGTCATAGGCATAGGCGTCAGCAATGAGCCGCTTATTGAGCTGCTTCTGAAAAACGGCTGCCATGTGACCGCCTGCGATAAACGTACCATGCAGGAAATGGGCAATGAGGGCGAGAAGCTCAAGGCTATGGGCGCGGAGATCTGCCTCGGTGAGGATTATCTTGAGCACCTCGATCAGGACGTTATCTTCAGAACGCCTGGGCTCATGCCTTTTGACGAGCACCTTGAAAAAGCAAAAGCGCGCGGCGCTGTCGTGACCTCCGAGATGGAGGTGTTCATGTCGCTGTGCCCGTGCAAAACGATCGCAATAACCGGCAGCGACGGCAAGACGACGACCTCGACGATCATATCAGAGCTGCTCAAAGCCGCCGGATACAGAGTCCACCTCGGTGGGAACATCGGCCACCCGCTACTCTGCGAAACGCCTGATATCCACCCGGACGACATCACCGTGCTGGAGCTCAGCTCCTTCCAGCTGCACAGCATGAGGTGCGCTCCCGATGTCGCGGTGATAACGAACCTATCGCCGAACCACCTCGATAAGCATAAGGACTTTCAGGATTACATCGATGCAAAGCGCGCTATATTTGAAAACCAGCGTCCCGACGCAAGACTCATTCTCAACCAGGACGACGGACATACGGAGTACTACGCAGGCTTTTCCAAAGCGCATATATCCTATTTTTCGGATAAGCACCCTGTCAATGACGGAGCTGCCGCGCTCGACGGCGTTATCTACCGCACACATGATGGAGTATCAAGCGCGGTAATGAATGTCTCGGATATCCGACTGCCGGGTGAGCACAATGTGCTCAACTACCTCGCCGCGTTTTCCGCTGTCGAGGGCTTGGTGAACGACGAGGTCTGCGCCGCGGTCGCCCGAAGCTTCGGCGGGGTCGAGCACAGGCTTGAACATGTGCGCGTTCTGCGCGGGATAACCTTTATAAACGACTCGATAGGCACGAGCCCGACGAGGACCTCCGCCGGGCTTCACGCGATGAAGCGCAAGCCGATAGTCATCGCCGGGGGCTATGATAAGCACATCCCGTTTGACGGGCTTGGCGATGAACTGTGTCTGCTGTCAAAGAAGGTGTTCCTCACCGGTGACACGGCAGGGAAGATATATTCCGCGATCCGCGCCTCGCGCTACTATGAGAGCAGCGGACTTGAGGTCAGGATAATCGACGATTTCAAGCAGGCTGTCAAGGCCGCGGCGGACGCGGCAAGAGCAGGGGACATTGTGCTGTTTTCACCGGCCTGCGCAGCCTTTGACAGCTTCAAGAACTTTGCCGAGCGCGGCAGATATTTCAAATCCATAGTCATGGAGCTCAAATAAAACATAACGGAGAAACAGATGAAGATTTCAGACATCCGGCCTGAGGTATACGATATGGCCGCAAATGCGCAGGAGCGCCTTGCAGGAAGATTTGCGGAGATAGACCGCGTCGCCGAAATAAACACGCGCCGCGTGATGGAGGCGTTTCAGAACAACCGCGTCGCCGAGGCGTGCTTTGCCGGGACTACCGGCTACGGCTACGACGATCTCGGTCGGGAGACGCTCGACAAGATATACGCCGAGATATTCGGCACGGAGTCTGCGCTTGTCCGTATCGGCTTTGTGAACGGTACCCACGCGCTTACTGCCGCGATGTTCGCCCTTGTAAAGCCGGGGGACACCATAGTTGCCGTAACCGGGATGCCTTACGATACACTGCGCAGCGCCATCGGCATATCGGGCGACTGCCACGGCTCGCTGAAGTTCTACGGGATAAACTATGCGCAGGTCG
>CAKTKV010000072.1 GCA_934572355.1 uncultured Oscillospiraceae bacterium | reverse complement strand
GAACCGGCACGCGAACAGGTGCCGCAGATTGTGCGGGAACACCTTGCTGCTCTCCACCCGCGCCGCGCCGCACAGCGCCTTCATCGCCGCCCATATCTGGCGCCTGTTCATCCCCTTTCCGCTTCTGGTGAGGAATATCTCGCCGGAGGCGATCTTCTTTTTTTCGGCATACTTCAGCAGCTTTTTACGCAGCTTCCCGGGGATGATGATCGTGCGTATCTTCCCCTTGAGGGATATTTCCGCCACACCCTGCCGCGCCGCTTCCACCGTTATATACCGCAGCTCACTCACGCGCACGCCTGTACCGCATATTGTCTCCAGCAGCAGGGCGACGCGCGCGTCGCCCTGCGCTTCGGCCGCGCTCACAAGGCGCATATACTCCTCGCGAGTCAGTGACCTTGATTCCGCGCGGAACATGCGTCGCTGGATCTTGAGGAACTTCACGCGGCAGTCAGCGCGGGAAATAAATGTGAAGAAGCCGTTGAGCGCAGAGAGCATAGAGTTGATGGTGACCGGCGCATAACCTGACGTGCTCAGATGTTCCTTCCATTCAACGGCGTTTTCTTTCGTCTGTTCCCTCTCTCCAAGCCACCGCACGAAAGAGCGCACATCGCGTAGGTACTTTTCTATCGTCCCCCGGCTGTGCTCGTCCTCCCTCAGCTGAACGCCATACGCCGCTATCTGCGTGCTTGTCACGGTATTTTCGCTCATTTGTCTGCCTCCTTGAATATTAGGTTTTGCTATAGTATGTAGTATGTGCATTTTTAGTTTTAATGTTGCAGGAGACGTTTGTCAAATCGGAAATGGTCTTAATGAAAACTGTTTTATGCAAAAATGGGTGTAACCGTGTGATTCGGTTACACCCATTTTTAGTTATGACATAGTTTTTAATTACTCTTTCTTTTTTTGCGATGTCTTTTTTATAGCCAAGCATATTAGCCACGCGATGAGGATACCCGTCAAGGCTCCGGAGAAATCGAGCAGCACATCCTGAACCTGCGAGCCACGCCCGCTTGCAAGCTGTATCGTCTCATCCGTGAGCGCGACGAGCAGAGTCACGAAGGCGCAGTTCGACGCCGCTTGAAATCGGAGGCTTCCCTTCACCGCGGCAAGGAACAGCAGCTCCGCACCCAAGGCACCGAACTCCGTGAAGTGCGCAAGCTTTCTGAGCCATCTGTCGCCCTCGCTCTCTATACCGATGAGCCTGATTATAGGCTCTATCGCCGCCAGCAGCGAACCGCTCACATTGCTTGATGTCTCTCTGTCGAGCATTGAGTTTCCCCATATAAATGCGACTGTAGCAATGCACAGACAGATAAGCACCGCACTTAAAACCTTGCGTTTGTTCTCACTCATCAGTCCTGATACTCGAACATCAGGTCATACATGCTGACAGTGTCCCCGTCCCTGACGCCCATTTCCTCCATGCGCTTGAACACACCGGCCTCACGCAGGACGCGGTCAAAATACATGCGGCTCTCATAGTCGCCGAAGTTGACCGTCGCCACAAGGCGCTGGAGCCACGGGCCTTCGACGAGCCACATGTCGTCAAACTTCTCTATCGTCAGCTCGCCCGAGGTGTCTACCTTGGGTTCGGGCTTCACATAGTCCGCCTCATAGCTCGATATCGGCGGGAGCTCAGAGAGCCTGTGCGCGCATTCCTTGACAAGCTCGCGCGTGCCTTGATGGGACACAGCGCTCATCTCGAAGAACTGGTAGCCCAGCTCCTCGACATGTTCCCTGAGCCGGTCGATATTCTCGCGCTCATCGCCGAGCAAGTCGCACTTATTGCCGACGACGATCTGCGGGCGCTCGGCAAGTTCGGGGCTATACTCGCGCAGCTCCGCGTTTATCGCGTCAAAATCCTCGACCGGGTCGCGTCCTTCACTGCCGGAAACATCGACCAGATGCACGAGCAGACGGCAGCGGTCGATATGCCGCAGGAAGTCATAGCCGAGTCCCGCGCCCTCGGACGCGCCCTCGATGATACCAGGGATATCCGCCATGACAAAGGAAACTCCCTCATCCACGTACACGACCCCGAGATTTGGAAACAGCGTAGTGAAATGGTAGTTTGCGATCTTGGGATGCGCCTTGCTGACGACAGACAGGAGCGTTGACTTGCCGACGTTCGGAAAACCGACAAGGCCGACGTCCGCCAGAAGCTTTAGCTCAAGTGTGATATCGTGACTCTCGCCGGGCAGACCGGGCTTTGCAAAGCGCGGCACCTGACGCGTCGGCGTGGCAAAGTGCATATTACCCCAGCCGCCGCGACCGCCTTTGGCGGCGACCCAGTTTTCACCGGTGGACATATCGTGCATGATCGCGCCGGTCTCGGTATCGCGCACTATCGTGCCGCGGGGAACCTTGATATAAAGCGTCTCCCCGTCCTTGCCGTAGCAGCGCTTGCCCTGACCGTTCATGCCGTTGCCGGCAGTGTACTTGCGCTTATATCTGAAATCCATCAGTGTGGACATATTATCGTCAACAACAAAAACAACGTTGCCGCCGCGACCGCCGTCGCCCCCGTCGGGGCCGCCTGCCGCGACGTATTTCTCGCGGTGGAACGCGACCGCGCCGTCCCCGCCCTTGCCGGCGTGGACGCTGATGCGCGCCTTATCAACAAAAGATGAAGCCATAAACTGCCTCCTTCGTCGTAGTTAATAGAAAAGGCCGGACAAACGTCCGGCCTTGATAAAATCACTTACTGAGCGATTTCTTCGTAAACAGAGACCTTTTTACGGTCCTTGCCCATGCGCTCGAACTTCACGGTGCCGTCCACGAGGGCGAACAAAGTGTCGTCCTTACCCTTACCGACATTGGTACCGGGATGGATCTTAGTTCCGCGCTGTCTGACAAGGATGTTGCCGGCCAGAACGAACTGACCGTCGGCTCTCTTGGCGCCAAGACGCTTCGACTCACTGTCGCGGCCGTTCTTGGTAGAACCCATACCTTTTTTATGTGCCATTTAGGTTACACCTCCATAAGTCAAAATCAGTTGCGGAAAAAATCAGGCGTTGATAGCTTCGATCTGGAGCTTGGTGTAGGGCTGTCTGTGGCCCTGCGTTCTGCGATAGCCCTTTTTCGGCTTCATCTTGTAGACGCGAACCTTTGCGCCCTTGCCGCTCTTGACGACATTTGCGGTAACGGAAGCGCCTTCAACGACGGGTGCGCCGAAAGTAGCATTCTCGCCGTCGATAACGGCCAGAACCTGATCGAACTTGACGGACTCACCTGCTGCGGCGTCGAGCTTCTCAACAAAGATAACGTCGCCCTCAGCTACGCGATACTGCTTGCCGCCGGTCACGATGATAGCATGCTTCATGAACATTTCCTCCCTCTCTTCAGGACTCGCTCTTGGGGTGGAGGGCATACCTCTTCTTTACTACCCCTTCAATGCGGCTTAGATAGAATAGCATGTCCGCGCCGCGTTGTCAACAATTTTCTGCTGTTTTGCGCGGAATTCACGCTCTTTTCAGCCTACTGCCTCTATGGTCTCATCCGCGAGGATGGGCTTGCCGTTCTCACCGCTCTCGCTGATATAGAAGCGGTGCTCGCCGCTGCCGTCGGTGTAGCTGAGCCTGAGGTTCGGCATCCCCTCCGGTATGACCGTCTGGAGCTGAACGGCACTGCCGTTCATGACGCTGCAATACCACAGCTCGCCCGTCTCATAGAAGGTGTCGCTATAATCAACAGAGCAAATGCTGACGTTTCTGACAAGTCCGTCCGAGACAAGATAGAGCTCCTCGCCGTCCTTGCTGACAGTGAGCTTATCAAGGATCTCGGTGCTGCCGTCCTTCATGTCGGCTGCGCTGACGATCTCAAAGCCGCCCTCCCCTGTGATCTCTGCCGGGATCCACTTCTCGTCGATGTGACCGGCAAGCTCGGAATAGGGTATCTCAAACTGGATGATGCCCGCGGCATAGCTGCTGATCTCATAGAGGCTGGAGAAGATCACCATACCGCTGCCGCTGAAGTACCAAGAGCCTTCGCGCAGCAGCGCGGAGAGCGCCGCGTTATAATCGTCATTGGGGATGAAGCCCGCCGTTCTCTCCTGAAGCGCGTCATCATTCTCAATAGTTGTGACCATATAGTTTGTCAGGAAGCTGCGCAATCCCTCGGGATCGGAGCTGAGCTTATCGAGCGTAAGCAGCTCTCCCGTCTGCGTATCGAAGCAGTAGCCGGTATAGCCGTAGCTGCCATGCGCACCGCCGAGGTCACTGTAGTCGTTATACAAGAGCGTCAGCACCTGAGTATCTCCGCGCTCAACGGTTACACTGCGGTCGGAAACAAGCTCCAGAGTGTATACCTCACCGCCTTCAGTGCTCGTCCAATAATTATAATTGTCCTCGGCCATGGTGAGCATGTTGTTGTAGCCTGTGCCCTGGCCGTCGCCGTAATCTTCGCCGGTCACATAGGTCTCATCGAGCATTGCGACATACTCATTGATGGCCTTCTCCGCGTCGGCTCTGCCGAGTATCTCGATCTTCGGCGTCTCATATGAGAAGGTCAGGATAAGCTGTGTGCCGTCCTGCGGGTCGTATGCCTGCTGGAGCGTATTCTCAACGGCGATGATGATCTGCCCGTCCTGCACGTTTGGCGTCGGCTCCGGCGTGGGTTCGGGAGTCGGCGTCGGCTCCGGGGTCACGGTCGGCAGCGGCGGCAGCTCAATATTGCTCAAATTGCCGCAGGCGCACAGGCCGAAGGCCAGCGCGAGCGCAAGTATTATCGAAACTGTTTTTTTCATGGTCGTACCATCCTTTCTGCGGTTATGACGAGGCTGCGGTAAAAAAGTTCCTCTCGGCTCATTCAGCCGGAACCTCCCTTGCGATGGCGGCATTGGTGTACCTGCCGTCCCCCGTCACTTCTTTTATAACTTCAATGAACGGCGGGAGCATGACCTCACGCTCCTCACTGTCAAGCTCTATCTCCATTATCGCGCGGTCTGTCCAGAACGGATAAACGTCTATCTCAAAAAGCTGCTCCATATAGTCAAGGCAGTACCGCGTCTTGTGGACAGGCTTTCTCCCCGCATCGGCACGCTTCAGAAGCTCCGCATACTCCGCCGCGCTTATCTCGTGCTCGTCCTCCTCGCGGCTCATCGCGCTGAGCTTGCGCTTGACGGTATGCGTATAGACCTCCATGCCGCCGGATGTGCGCGCCCGGACGCGTTCAGTCGCGCCCTTCTCCGGATTCACAAGATAGGTCTGCACGATCTCCGACGCGTCGGCACTTTGCAGCACAGCCGCATCCGGCATAGCTATAAGGTACTTGCGTTCTATTTCCATTCCGTTGATATTCATAGCTGCATCCTCCGAAAGATGTAACAACTATAATACACATCGCTGTAAAAATCAAGCGCAGCCTGTCTCCTGCCGCACGATTGGTGACATAGCCACAATTCATACAGCAAAAGCAAATATGTCGTATTGCCAAATTTCAGACAAGAGTGTATATTTATAGTAGTACGAATGGCAAGTAATTTCAGCCGGTATGAGATGAGCCGGCTTAAAAAAATAAGAAAATTTAAGAGGTGGAATGATGGCAAAAAGACCGAACATTCTCAAGCTGGCTACAAAGATCAGTCTTGAGTCCCTGACCTACACCGGCATTACCTACACCGACCCTGAGTACAGGATCCTCGACCCCATCGTGACGGACGACATGTGCCGCGTTATGATGCACCTGCGCCTTGAGACCGACCGTCCGGTGGGCGAAGTCGCAAAGCGCTGCAAGGAGAGCGAAGCCTTCGTTCAGGAGCAGCTGGATAAGCTCGTCGCCGCCGGTATCGTCCGCTCCCGCAAGGTGGACGGCGTCGACTGCTACTATTATCCTATCTGGGTTCCCGGCATTATGGAGGGCATACTCTCCAACCGTGAGCAGTGCGACCGCTACCCCGACCTTGGCTACTGCTTTGAGGAATACACGCGCCGCCGCCTCGCGATGGTCGCGCCAGTCTTTAACTCCGGCAAGACCGGCATGTGCTTCATGCGCGTCATGCCAGTCATGAGCGCTGTTGAGAACAACAGCCGCACCGCCTCATATGATGAGATAAGCACGCTCATTGAGAACGCCACAGCTATCTCCGTCGGCCCCTGCTCCTGCCGCCGCGCGCGCCGTCTTATGGGCGAGGGCTGCGGCCATCTTGAAGAGGATATGTGCATGTACCTCAACGACAATGCCATCACCTACAGCAAATCCGGCGCGCACCGCCTTATCAGCAAGGAGGAAGCATACGAAGTGCTCCGCCGCGCTGAGGACAACGGCCTTGTCCATGAGATAAACCAGACCCCCGGCTTTGAGGAGTCGACCGCGATATGCAACTGCTGCGGCTGCTCCTGCTTTGCCCTGCGCATTGCTGAGATGTTCCGCGCAAAGAACGCGATCCGCTCGAACTTCGCCGCGAAGATCGATAAGGAAAAGTGCGTCGCCTGCGGCCAGTGCGTCGAGAACTGCCAGACCAACGCGATCAAGCTCGGCCAGAAAAGCTGCATCAATAACCCCACTGTCTCCGACGCGTATAACTCCGACGTCTCCATCCCCTGGGACAGCAAGACCTACAACATCGACTACCGCACCAACCGAAGCGACGTTATGGACAGCGGCACCGCCCCCTGCAAGGCCGTCTGCCCGGCGCATATCCCCGTTCAGGGCTACATAAAGCTCGCCTCCATGGGACGCTATACCGAGGCTCTGGAGCTCATAAAGAAGGAGAACCCCTTCCCTGCCGTCTGCGGCCGTATCTGCAACAAGGCCTGTGAGCAGGCCTGCACCCGCGGCATTGTCGACGCCTCCGTCGCGATAGACGATATCAAAAAGTTCATCGCCGATAAGGATCTTGACGCTTCCACGCGCTTTGTGCCGAAGATGCTCAACCAGATCGGCAGGCCCTACACCGAGAAGATAGCCGTCATCGGCGCAGGCCCCGCGGGTCTGAGCTGCGCGTACTACCTTGCAGTCAAGGGCTATCCTGTCACCGTGTTTGAAAAAGAGGACAAGCTCGGCGGCATGCTCACTCTCGGCATCCCCGGCTTCCGTCTCGATAAGGCCGTCGTGAACGCGGAGATAGACATTCTCCGTGAGCTCGGCGTCGAGTTCAAAACCGGCGTTGAGGTCGGCAAGGACGTCTCTCTGCCGCAGCTGCGCGCAGAGGGCTACAAGGCCTTCTACCTCGGCATCGGCGCGTCCAGGGGCGCAAAGCTCGGCGTTCCCGGCGAGGAGCTTACGGGCGTGTTCACCGGTATTGACTTTTTGCGTGACGTTAACCTCGAAAAGCCCGTCAGCATCGGCAAGCGCGTTGCGGTCGTCGGCGGCGGCAACGTCGCGATAGACGTCGCACGCACGGCGCTGCGTCTCGGTGCGGAGGACGTGACCATCGTGTACCGCCGCAGCAGAGGCGAAATGCCCGCGGCAGCCGACGAGATAGCCGAGGCCGAGGAAGAGGGCGTAAAGTTCATGTACCTCGCCGCCCCGGTCGAGGTTCTCGGCAGCGGCAAGGTCAGCGGTATGAAGGTCGAAGTCATGGAGCTTGGCGAAGCCGACGCGAAGGGTCGCCGCAAGCCCGTCGGCACCGGCAAATTCGAGACACTGGAGCTTGACGCGGTCATATCCGCTATCGGCCAGAAGATCGACCTCGGCGGTATCTCCGCCGGTACCGGCATCCAGCTCAGCAGCAAGGGTGCCGTCATGGTCGATGAGCTCAGCTATCAGACCGGCGAGCCTGACGTGTTCGCGGGCGGCGATGTCGTGACCGGCCCGAAGTTCGCCATAGACGCGATCGCTGCCGGCAAGGAGGCTTCGATCTCCATTCATCGCTATGTGCATCCCGGCCAGACCCAGCACCTCGGGCGCGACCACCGCGATTATAAGCCGCTCGATGCGAAGACGGTCGCCGTCTCCATCGGCAGCTTTGACACCGCACCGCGCCAGAAGGCCGCATGCGGCAGTGCTGCGGAAGCGCGCAAGACCTTCAAGGATCTGCGCGGCGACCTCACCGAGGAGCAGATCAAGAAGGAAGTCAAGCGCTGCCTTGGCTGCGGCTGCGCGGTCATCGACGAGGATCTGTGCGTCGGCTGCGG
>CAKTKV010000071.1 GCA_934572355.1 uncultured Oscillospiraceae bacterium | reverse complement strand
CAGCGCGAATACCATAACAAGTGCAAGCAAAAGTGCAATAACTTTTTTCATACTGGTACCTCCTAAAAATCAACAAAAAGGGAGCTGCGATTTTGGTCAGATTTTTGGATTACTCCCTTTCTGCATTTATAATACAACCGAAAGTTTAATTTTGCAAGAGTAAATTTACACTTTCCCGTATTGACCCATAAACGAGCCCTAAAGTCCTGCCGCTTTGTGCATATAATATAATGTGAAAATCAAAACAAGACTGCCTGTTAAAAAGCTTTGACAGTGATAAGACAAGGTGCTATACTCCAAAATGTATGCGGGTAAAACGGCAGGCGCATTTTTCACCTGTTTGGACCCCATACAATGAAAAAGCGGAGCGTTTATTTATAATGGATTTTTCATTGCTGAAAAGTTTTACCGCCGTGGCCGACGAGAAGAGCTTTTCTACAGCCGCGAAACATCTGTTCATTTCGCAGCAGTCGCTGTCCAAGCAGATAGCGAAGCTGGAGGAGGAACTGGGGACGACGCTGTTCGTGCGCAGCCGTCCGCTCAGCCTCACGCCGGACGGGAAGCAGTTTTTGCAGACCGCAAAGGAGATCCTCCAGCTCAAGCAGCAGTATGAGGAGAGCTCCAGCCACAGCTTCAGCGGCTCGCATTTCATCCATGTCGGCATTGAGCACACCATCGCCCGCGCGATCCTGCCGTATGTCCTGCCGGAATACCTCAAGGAGCACCCGGATACCTATGTCAAGGTCAGCGAGGAGTCGCCGGAGGTGCTGCACAAGTCGATCATATACGACGGGGTCGACCTCGTCATCGGCTCGATAAACGGCGCGCCCGATAACTATGACACCGTGACCCTCTGCAAGAAGGAACAGGTGCTGGTCGTGCCGAAGCAGATAATGCACGAGCTTGCCGGGGATCAGTACGACGAGATAAAGGCGCGCTTTTCAGAGTGCGCGGATCTTACGTGGTTCGAGAAAGCGCCGTTTATAAAGATACCGCGCCAGTCCTCCGGCGGCAGAGCGCTCAACAGCTACCTCAAGTATTATGATATAAACCCATGCTTTGTGTGCGAGCTGACGAATGTCGAGAACGCTTTCCAGCTTGCAAACTCCGGGCTCGGCGTGCTCGTCTATGCGCGCATCTTCTGGGACATGCTTGCCCCCGAGCTTCAGGCGGATTACCTCAAGAACATCGACATTTTCCCGCTGCCCTATCTGCCGGATATCGACGATGTCTGCGCTTACTATAATAAAGAGACGGGGCTGCACGGCAAGAACAAGGAGCTGCTGGACATTTTCCGCAGGTTCTTTGACGACTACTGCAGCGGAAAAGAACCGGAGAAAGCCGAAGAATAACGAACAAGCCCACCGCGTCGAACCTGACGCGGTGGACTTTTCATACGTTATGATCCATAAAAAGCACTTGCCAAAAGCTTCGGAATAGTGGATAATATCAATAAAGGAATGAGGTTGAGTATATTATGAGCATAAAGATGATCGCGTTCGATCTTGACGGGACTTTTCTTGACCCAAAGAAAAATATACATCCGGACAATATAAAGGCGCTGGAAGCCGCCGCCGAGAGAGGCGTTGTCATAGTCCCAGCGACGGGGCGAATAGCAGGCGGCGTTCCGCAGCAGATCCGCGAGCTGCCGTTTGTGCGCTACTATGTCACGGCAAACGGAGCGTTTGTCTATGACGCGGTGGAGGATAAAGCCGTCGCACGCGCGGAGATACCGCTTGAGGACGCGCTCAGTCTCCTGCGCTATGAGGACAGTCTCGGTATTTCCTATGACTGCTATCAGGACGGCTGGGGCTACATGTCAGCCGGCATGTATGACCGCGCGGGGGAGTATGTGACCGACCCCGGCATACTGAAGCTCGTGCTCACGCTGCGCACGAGAGTGCCCGAGCTGAAGGAGTACCTGCGCCAAAAGGGCGAGAGCGTGCAGAAGCTTCAGCTCTATTTTACAGATATGCAGGAGCGGGCGCGCCAGTTCGAGACGCTGCCGGGGATGTTCCCTGACATGGCCTTTACAACGTCCGTGCCGTTCAATATTGAAATAAACAGCTCCGCCGCGACTAAAGGCCAGGGGCTTGCCGCGCTATGCAGGCTGCTGGGCATAAAGGCGGAGGAGGTCCTTGCTTTCGGCGATGACCGCAACGACGCCGACATGATCCGCTTCGCGGGCGTCGGCGTTGCGATGGAGAACGCGATAGAGGAGCTGCGCGCCGCTGCCGACTGGGTGACAGCTTCGAACTCCGAGGCCGGGGTCGCGCGCGGGATAGAGCGGTTTGTGTTAGGAGGATGAATCAAAATGACGAGCGACCTGTGGCGTATACTCTTATGCGTGCTTATGGGCTATCTCATCGGCTGCATAAGTCCGTCCTATCTCATTGGGCGGAAGAAGGGCTATGATGTGCGTACCTCCGGTTCCTGCAACGCCGGGGCGTCGAACACCGTCATCATGGCGGGAAAGGCGGCGGGTATATTCGTCGCGCTGTTTGATATATTCAAGGCTGCGGCGTCGTGCAGGCTCGGTGCGATGCTTGTACCGGAGTTTGAATACGCATGGCAGATCGCCGGGGTAGCCTGCATAGTCGGGCACATGTTCCCGGTGTTCCTGGGCTTTCGCGGCGGCAAGGGCTTTGCCTGTCTTGGCGGGGTTGTGCTTGCGCACAGCGCGAAGGTCTTTCTGCTGATGCTTGCCATAGCGGTGTTGATAGGCTTCGTGTCGAACTATATCGCGATATCGACCGTATCGATGTCAGTGATCTGGCCGGTGTACTACGGCACGACGACCGGCAATTGGATAGGCGCGGCGATTCTTGCGATACCGTTTGTGTCGATCTTCATAAAGCACACGGAGAACTTCCGCCGCATCAGCCGCGGCGAGGAGCTGAGATTGAGCTACCTGTGGAAAAAGGACACAGAGCTTGAACGCATAGGCCGCGAGGACTGAGGCGGCATAAATCGAAAACGCTCAGACTTCGTCGAGAAGTCTGAGCGTTTTCATGTTTTCCTTTATTCCTTCTGCCGCGTCGAGCAGACCCTGCGCCTGCGGCAGCAGCGCTTCCCCGGCCTGTGTGAGACGGAAGTCCCGGCTGGAGCGCTCGAACAGCCTGACGCCGAGTTCTTCCTCCAGCGCGGAGACGGAGCGGCAGACCGTCGAGTGGCTGATGTACAGGCTTCTTGCCGCCGCGGAAAAGCTCCCGGCTTCGGCTGCCGCGGTAAAGTGCCTGAGCTGTTCAAGCTCCATCTCAGTAATTAAAGGTGTAGGGCAGGAGCTCCGAGAGCTTATAGCTCACATAGCGGTCACCGGCCTTGGCGCAGAGCACCTCCATCTCCGGTGAAAACTCCGCCAGAAACTGGCGGCATGCGCCGCAGGGGGTACACCAGTTTTCGCTGTCGGCATAGATGGCGATGCGCCTGAAGTCCCGGTGACCCTCGCTGACCGCCTTGCAGCAGGCGGTGCGCTCGGCGCAGATAGTGCTGCCGAGGGCGGCGTTTTCAACATTGCAGCCGGTGAAGACAGTGCCGTCGGTGCATTCGATCGCGGCGCCGACCGCGAAGCGCGAATACGGAACGTAGGCATTGAGCGATGCCTGCTTTGCCTTTGACATGAGTTCTCTGTCAGTCATAGATACTCCTCCTATTTTATTTCAGGTTTATTGCTTCTCCCAAGTTGTGTTTTTACTTGCGTGATTTACAAAAGAATGTATGTGCTGCAAGCTTTGCTGTACCCCCGCAACTCCGAGCAAAGCCCAACGAAGTGGGTTTGCGAGGAAAAGGAAGAAGGAGGGAGCGGATATGAAGCTTTGCCCAATAGGGCGAAGCGTAATGCAGCGAGCTTCTTCTGACTAGTCCATCATTATTTCCCAATTCGGGAAATCATACAGCGGATTCCCTGCGTTGGGGTTTACGCCCTTGATGACGCCGCGGTGGCTTATGAACTGGTGCGTCTCAAAGCCGATGGAAATGAGCGAGCCCGTCCCGGCGATATACTGGCACATCTGCTGGAACATAGCAGAGCGCGAGGTGTCCCCGGCGGCGAGATAGTCGTTTATATAGCCGACGAAGCTGCTGTCCTTCCCGCGCGAATAGTTGAGGTCGCTGTCGGGGTCGAGGAGCTCTGTGACGTCAAAGTTATTGCGCAGCTTCACCTCACCGTAGTACATGTCGAAGTCCCCGTCTTCAAGCGCCTGAAGATAGTTCTCCCATGTCAGCTCCTGAACGTTCACGGTCAGGCCGAGAGATTCCATATCGCTTGCGAACTTGCGCACAACGCCGGTCTTCGCGCTGCTGTCGGAGCAGACGATGAACTTGAGCTCTATCTTCTGCGCGGAGCCGGACATGTATTCAAGCTTGCCGTCGTTATCGTAATCCTTTATGCCGGAGTTCTCGAGGACAAGACGGCAGGTCTCGAGGTTATACGCGAGACTGTCGGCATACTGCTGAGGATAGTCCGCGCAGGTGGGGTACATCGGCACGGCCGAGGCGGCCGCGTTTCCGTGCATCAGCTCATCGGCAAAATACGCGCGGTCAAAGGCGTAGTTCATCGCCTGACGGAAGCCGTTAAACCGGCCGATATTGGATTCCTCGTTGAACATCACATAGTGATAGTTCGTGGTGGCATAGTTGTGGATCTCGCTGGTGCTGGCATAGCCGAGGTTCGTGTAGCTCGATGGGTCGTTCGTGACAACGTCGATGATGCCGTCGTCAAAGGCGGTGATGCGGCTGGCCGCGTCCGTGTACTTCACGAGAAACACCGTGTCTATCGGGAGGCTCTCATAATCCGGGTAATATGGCGACGCGACAAGATAGGTCTCGTCCTCGCTGTACATATAGGGCCCACTGCCGATGGGCTTGGGGTCGCCGTAGGTGCCGTATTTGACGATGGGGATATTCAGCAGCTTTACAAACTGCGTGTCGCCAATGCCGAGAGAGACATAGAAGCGGGTATCGTCATAGCCGGAGCCCTGATAGCTCGCGAAGCGGCCGCGGAAACGGTCGGAGTTTATCGCGGCGTCGAGCGAATAGCGCAGGTCGCGCCCGGTGACAGGCGTACCGTCGCTGAAATAGTGCCCCTCGGCGATCTCGAAGGTCCAGTAGGTGGCCTCCTCGTTGCAGATCCAGCTCGTCAGCAGGTTCGGGATGACCTCAAAGCTGTTGTCGAGCTCGACCATGTTCTCATACACAAGGCTGCACACGAGCTGGTTTGAGTGGTTCGTCGCGATCAGGGGGTTGAAGCTGTAGTCGTTATTGCAGTTGAGGGAGAACACATTATCTGCCGCGGCGGCGCGGGTCACGTCCTTACCGGCGGTAGACACAAGGTCGTTCGGGTTATTGCCGCTGCTCGTACTGCTGCCGCAGCCGGTGCAGCCGAGCAGCAGCGCCATGCACAGCAGCAGCGCGCACAGTCTCTTTTTCTTTCTCATGGTCATCTCCTCAGTCCAGGACTATCAGCGCCGCCTGACTGCCCCGCTGCCCGTGGGTATAGCGGTGCGACCAGTATTTGTCATGGCGGCAGTAGGTGCATTCATCCGAAATGTCAATGTTCTCCGGCAGGACGCCGAGCTGAATGAGCCGCCGCGCGTTTGCTGCGCGCAGGTCGACCATCGTCTTGCCGCCGGGGCGGCGGTCGAACAGGCCGTCCGTGTCCCCGGAGAGGTAGCGCTCTATCGCCTGAGGGACATCGTCGTCCGTCTCGAAGCAGCAGCGGCCTATCGAGGGACCTATCGCGGCGTGGACGCTCTGCGCTTTCGCGCCGAGAGACGCCATAGCGTCAAGCGCGTTCTTGAGGATGTCCCCGACGGAGCTGCGCCAGCCGCAGTGGATCGCCCCGGCGGCGGAGTGCTCCCCGTCATAGAGCAGCACGGGCACGCAGTCGGCCACCATGCACATTATCGGCAGGCCGCGCTCGGAAGTGACGATGCCGTCGGCCTCATAGGGTACATGCGACATGCACACGTGCTTATCCGCCGAGGTGACGATGCGCACATCGGCCTTGTGTACCTGCTGCGTCACGGCCATATCGTCGATGCCGACGCCCATAAGCTCACACACGCGGCGGTAGTTTTCGCGCACGGCCTCGGGATCGTCGCCCCGGTTGGAGCCGAGGTTCAGCGAGGAAAATATCCCCGTGCTCACGCCGCCATAGCGCGTGGTAAACGCGTGGCGCGCGCCAATCTTATCCGAGCTCATATAGATGAGCCCGCTATGGTTATTCTCTGTAAAAGACATGGAAGTCTCCTATCAAAGACGAAGCATTTGCTTTGTCTTTGTTTTCGTTACTCGTTTCTGCCGCAGCACTCTTTGTATTTAAGTCTGCGGGAGCCGTCGGCCTTCATCTTGCCGCAGGGGCAGGGATCGTTGCGTCCGGGCTTCGGCACCTTCTTGACGGGCTGCTTCTTCACCGGCTCGCCGCCGACGTTTGCCGCCGCGTTCTTCGAGACGGCCTTGCGCTCGATGGCCTGTTCCTTGCGCACCTGCACGATGAACAGGCGGCGCACTGTCTCCTCGCGGATGCCGCGCACCATGGCCTCGAACATATCGAAGCCCTCCTGCTTGTAGGCGTCGATGGGCTTGACCGCACCGTAGCCGCGCAGACCGATGCCGCGCTTGAGCTCGGCCATTGCGTCGATATGATCCATCCAGTATTCGTCGACGACGCGCAGCATTATGACGCGCTCTATCTCGCGCATCAGCGGCAGGCCGTTCGGCCCATCGCCGAAGGCTTCTTCCTTGGCGGCATAGACCTTTTCGGCAAGCTCATTCACGGCATCACTGAGCTTATCATTGTGTACGCTGCCGCCAAACTGCTCTATCTTAAACGTGCCTCGGCGCATGAACAGCTTCTCAAAGGGCTGGAGAGCGTTATCGAGCTGGGTCTGGTTCTCCGCGACGCCCCCAGCAAGGCCGTCGGCCACGGTGGAGGAGACAAACTCCTTTATCATGTTCATGATCTGCGCGTGGATATCCTCGCCGTCAAGCACCTTGCGGCGCTCGCCGTAGATGATGTTGCGCTGCTGGTTCATGACATCGTCGTATTCAAGAACGCTCTTACGGGTCTGGAAGTTGCGGCTCTCGACCGTGCGCTGCGCCTGCTCTATGGCGTTGGAGAGCATCTTATGGTCAAGCGGAGTGTCCTCATCGACCTTCATGGTGTCCATAAGGCCGGTGAGCCTGTCGGAGCCGAAGAGACGCATGACATCGTCCGTCAGTGCAAGGTAGAAGCGGCTCTCGCCGGGATCGCCCTGACGACCGGCACGGCCGCGCAGCTGGTTATCAATACGGCGGGATTCGTGGCGCTCGGTGCCGAGGATAAACAGACCGCCGACGGAGCGAACCTTTTCGGCCTCCACGTCCGTCTCTGCCTTGTGCGCCTTCATGCGCTCGGCAAACAGCGTGCGCGCGGCGAGGATGTTCTCATCGCCCGTCTCGGCGTAGCCGGTAGCTTCGGCGATAGTGGCCTCATCGTAGCCCGCCTTGCGCAGGTCGGCCTTGGCCATGAACTCGGCATTACCGCCGAGGGTGATATCGGTGCCTCGGCCTGCCATGTTCGTCGCTATCGTGACAGCGCCGAACTTACCGGCCTGAGCGACGATCTCGGCTTCCTTCTCGTGGTACTTTGCGTTGAGCACAGTGTGCGGAATGCCGCGGCGCTTGAGCAGGGAGGAGATATACTCGCTCTTCTCTATTGATATAGTACCGACCAGAACGGGCTGACCCTTCTCGTGGCAGGCGACGATCTGCTCGATTATCGCGCGGTTCTTGCCGACGTCGTTCTTATACACAACGTCGGGGTGGTCAATCCTTATAACAGGCTTGTTCGTCGGGATCTCGATGATATCGAGCCGGTATATCGCGTCGAACTCCTCCGCCTCGGTCGCGGCGGTACCGGTCATGCCGGAGAGCTTGCCGTAAAGACGGAAATAGTTCTGGAAGGTTATGGTCGCAAGGGTCTTGTTCTCTTTCTGGACATCGACGTGCTCCTTGGCCTCGATCGCCTGATGCAGCCCCTCGGAGTAGCGGCGGCCGAGCATGAGACGGCCGGTGAACTCATCGACGATGATTATCTCGCCGTCCTTGACGAT
>CAKTKV010000070.1 GCA_934572355.1 uncultured Oscillospiraceae bacterium | reverse complement strand
TGCCGTCCTCAAAGTCGGACACGCGCGCCTTGTACATCTGCTGCTTATCGGTGAGAAACAGCAGCTCCGCGCGGTTCATGGACTCGAAGCTCACCGCCAGCCCGTCGCCGTCCTTGTACTTCTGCTCGCCGCTCATGCGCAGCGACTGCGCGGTTATCTTCTTGAAGTAGCCCTCGCGCGAGAGGAAGAGCGTCACGGCGTAGTCCTCGACCTGCTCGTCCTCGTCCGGCTCCTCAAGCTCGGATGCATAAACGATGCCGGTTTTCCTCGGCGCGCCGTACTTCTTGGATATCGCCTTGAGCTCGTCGATGATGATCGCCTTGAGCTTGCGGCGATTGTTGACGATCGATTCCAGCTCCTCAATGTCGCGCTCGAGTTCCTCTGTCTCGGAGGTACGCTTGAGAATATACTCGCGGTTTATGTTGCGCAGCTTGATCTCCGCAACGAACTCCGCCTGCGTCTGGTCTATCCCGAAACCCATCATCAGGTTCGGCACGACCTCGCTCTCAAGCTCGGTATTGCGGATGATGTCTATCGCGCGGTCAATGTCGAGCAGTATCCGCTCAAGACCCTTGAGCAGGTGCAGCTTCTCCTTCTTCTTGCCCAGGTCGAAGAACTCGCGGCGGCGGATGCACTCGATGCGCCACGCCGTCCACTCTTCGAGTATCTCGCCCACGCCCATCACGCGGGGATTGCCCGCGACGAGGATGTTGAAGTTGCAGGGGAACGCGTCCTGAAGCGTCGTCATGCGGAAGAGCTTCTGCATGAGCTTGTCGGGGTCTGCTCCGCGCTTGAGGTCTATCGCCAGGCGCAGACCGCTCAGGTCGGTCTCGTCGCGCATGTCGTTTATCTCGCGTATCTTCCCCGTCTTTATAAGCTCCGCGACCTTGTCGATGATCGCTTCCGAGGTAGTGGTATACGGAATTTCGTATATCTCTATTATGTTCTCTTTCTGGACATAGCGCCAGCGCGCCCGCACCTTGAAGCTGCCGCGCCCCGTGCGGTAGATGTTCTCCATCTGCGCGCGGTCATAGATGATCTCGCCCCCGGTGGGGAAGTCCGGTGCCGGCATGGTCGAGAGCAGGTCATGCTCCGGGTCGCGCAGCCACGCGACGGTCGTGTCGCAGACCTCGGCGAGGTTAAAGCCGCATATCTGGCTTGCCATGCCGACCGCGATGCCCATGTTCGCCGACACCAGCACGTTCGGAAACGCCGTCGGCAGGAGCGAGGGCTCCTTCATGCTCCCGTCATAGTTGTCTGCGAGGTCGACCGTGTCCTTGTCAATGTCGCGGAAGAGCTCTGCGCATATCGCGGAGAGCTTAGCCTCGGTGTAACGCGACGCCGCATAGGACATGTCGCGCGAGAAGACCTTGCCGAAGTTGCCCTTGGAGTCGACAAACGGTGTCAGCAGCGCCTGATAGCCCGCCGAAAGGCGCACCATCGTCTCGTATATCGCCGCGTCGCCATGGGGGTTTAAGCGCATCGTCTGGCCGACGATGTTCGCGCTCTTTGTGCGCGCGCCCGTCAGCAGCCCCATCTTGAACATCGTGTACAGCAGCTTCCTGTGCGAGGGCTTGAAGCCGTCTATCTCCGGTATCGCGCGTGAGACTATCACCGACATCGCGTATGGCATGTAGTTTGTCTCAAGCGTTTCGGTTATCGGCTGCTCCAATACCTCGGCGCGCAGGCCGACGACGTTTGGATTGTTGTAGCTTTTCTTTTCCTGTGGTGTTTTTTTTGCCATTGCTTTACGCCCTTATCTCCGGCATTGAGCGCCGGATATTAATACTTTGCCGCCTTGCTCTTCTTGACCTTCTGGCCGGTGGTGAGGCTGCGCTTGCAGCGCGGGCAGGTCTTTGCCGCGAGCAGGCCGAAGAAGATGACCTTGTTGCAGCTCGGGCAGCGGCAGTACTTGATGATGGCGTATATCGCGTAGACGAATACGAGCGTCGAAGCCACGACAAAAATGAGCTGCAGGGTCTGATTGCTCTGCGTGAGCAGACCGAGCACACACGCGACGGCCGCCGCAATGACGAGCTTCTTTACAAGGTCTCTGCCGTAGGTGAAGTTGTTTGTGTAAGTCGAGTAGTTTTTCATTCTCTATGTCTCCCCATGATTTATGATATGTCCGCCAGATCTAAATACAGATGTCCAAACTCGGCGATGTGATTTTTCCTGCCCTCGAGGTTGTCGCCCAGCAGCAGATCAAAGGTCTGTGCCATGCGCTCCACATCCTCCGGCATTACCTTTATGAGCCTGCGCGTCTCCGGGTTCATCGTGGTCATCCACATCATGTCCGGGTCGTTCTCGCCGAGACCCTTGCTGCGGCTGATGCTCGCCTTCGCGCCCTTGAGCGAATCGATGATCTCCGACTTCTCGCGCTCGGAGTAGGCAAAATAGGTCTTGCCCTTGGATTCTATCTCGTACAGCGGGGACTCCGCGATGTACACATACCCCATGTTTATGAGCGTCGGCACGAGCCGGTAGAGCATCGTGAGTATGAGTGTGCGTATCTGGAAGCCGTCGACGTCGGCATCGGTGCAGATGATGACCTTGTTCCAGCGCAGATTGTTGAGGTCGAAGCTTGACAGATCCTTTACGTGCTTGTCCTTGACCTCGACCCCGCAGCCGAGCACCTTCATCAGATCGGTGATGACGTCGCTCTTGAATATCCTCACATAGTCCGCTTTCAGGCAGTTGAGTATCTTGCCGCGCACCGGCATGATGCCCTGGAACTCCGCGTCGCGCGAGAGCTTGCATGCGCCGAGTGCGGAGTCGCCCTCCACGATGTATATCTCGCGGCGCTCAGGGTCGCGGCTGCGGCAGTCGACGAACTTCTGTACACGGTTCGCGATATCGATGCTGCCGGAGAGCTTCTTTTTCATGCCCTGCCGTGCGCGCTCCGCCGTCTCGCGGCTGCGCTTGTTTATCAGCACCTGGTCGGCTATCCTGTCGGCCTCAGGCTTGTTCTCAATGAAGTATACCTCTAACTGCGCCTTGAAAAACTCCGTCATCGAGGTTTGGATGAAGCGGTTGTTTATCGCTTTTTTCGTCTGGTTCTCGTATGAGGTCTGCGTTGAGAAGCAGTTTGTCACAAGTATCAGGCAGTCCTGCACGTCCTGGAACTTTATCGCGGCCTCGTTCTTCTGGTACTTGCCCGACTGCTTTATATACGCGTCTATTGCCGAGGTGAAGGCAAGCTTCACGGCCTTGTCAGGCGCGCCGCCGTTTTCCAGCCATGAGGAGTTGTGGTAGTATTCCAAGGCGCTCGTCTTATTTGAGAAGCAGAACGCCGCGGATATCTTGACCTTGTAGTCGCCCTTGTCCTCGCGGTCGCGTCCCTTGCGCTCGGCGGAGATGAACTCCGGTTCCGTAAACGCTGCGCCCCCCGCCAGCTCCTTTACGTAGTCGACTATGCCGTTTTTGTAGCAGTAGTCGCGCGTCTCAAAGCCTGTGTCTTTCTCGATGCGCAGACGGAACGTTACCCCCGCGTTCACGACTGCCTGCCTGTGCAGCATATCGTCAAAGTATTCCTCCGGAATGTCGATATCCGTGAACACCTCGACGTCCGGCCGCCAGCGTATCGTCGTGCCGGTCTTCTTCCGGTCGGCGGGCTCTGTCGTGAGCTCCTTGCCCTTCTTGCCGACGACCTCGCCCTTTTTAAAGTGCAGGGAATATTTGTTCCCGTCGCGCCAGACCGTCACGTCCATGTATTCCGATGCGTACTGTGTCGCGCAGGAGCCGAGGCCGTTGAGACCGAGGGAAAACTCATAGTCGCCGCCCGCGTCGTTTTTGTACTTGCCGCCGGCGTACAGCTCGCAGAAGACCAGCTCCCAGTTGTAGCGCTTCTCGTTCGGGTTCCAGTCGAGCGGGCAGCCGCGTCCGAAGTCCGCGACTTCTATGGATTTGTCCTTAAAGTAGGTGAGAGTGATAAGATTGCCGTAGCCCTCTCTCGCCTCGTCGATGGCGTTTGAGAGAATTTCAAATACGGCATGTTCGCAGCCGTCCAGCCCGTCCGAGCCGAATATGACTCCCGGACGCTTTCTTACTCTGTCCGCGCCTTTGAGCTGGGATATGCTGTCGTTTCCGTATTGCGGTGAAGTGCTGCTCATAAATGCTTGACCTTTCGGGTACGCGCGCGAAGAACGCCGCGTACAATGTGATATATACCAAAGTCCGGGCACATGCCCCTCTATTTTAACTCATATAGTATAACACATTTCCAACATTTTTCAAGCGAAACGAGAGCCGAAAAAGGATGAACGAAAGCGCAAAAGGCGGGCTGCATCAGCAGCCCGCCCCGCGCCGGATATTTTCTTTTTACGGGAAAACTCTCCGCACGCTTGACATTTTCCCGTTTTGGATGTATCCATATATTAAACAATATACGGTCATATATCCTGCGGCTTTCTCTGTCTGCTCCGCCGGGAATCTGTCTGCTTCTATTATCTCCGATGCTCGCCGCGTATACTCATACAAAAAATGGAACTGAAAGGGTCATGGTATAAATATGGAAACCGCCTCTCTTATCTTTACGGTCATTGCGCTTGTGCTGTCTATCGTCGTCGTCATAAAGCTGCTTGCCGCTCCCGTGAAGCTCGTGTTCAAAATTCTTATAAACGCCGTTTCCGGGTTTCTACTTCTTATTATCGCCAATTTCATAAGCGGCTTTTTTGATTTTTCGCTGCCTATGAGCTTTCTTAACTGCCTTATCTCCGGCGTGTTCGGCATCCCCGGCGTCGCGTTTCTGATAGTCTTGAAACTCTTTTTCTAAAGCAAAACGACCCCGATCACATACGCCGTCACCGCGGCGACGCTCGCGCTTATCAGGCGCCCTGTCAGATGCAGGGCGCCTTTTATTTTGCTCCCCGCCAGCACCGCCAGCGTCTGGAAGTGTACCGACAGCCCGCCCCAGCCGAGCACACCCGCCGCAAGCGCGAGGTTATGCGGCGTGAGGTCAAGCCCGGCCATCGCTCCCGCGGCGCTTCCGAGCTCCAATACGCCCGTCAGCAGCGCGCGGGAAAAGTGCAGCTCCCAGCCAAGATGTGATGACAGAAAACCGCAGGCGAGGGAGAACAGCCCCTTCGCGTCGAGTAAGCCCACCATCACCGAAAAGCACAGTACAAAGCCGCATACGTTCAGTATCGATGCGACCGCCTGCTTCACCGCCTCTGCCAGCACCGAACCTGTGTCAATGCTCTCCAATAACACCGGCTGCGTCTCGCCGCAGAAGCTGCGGTTTCTGAAAAACAGCCCCGCCGCGAGCGCCGAGAAAATATGTACCGCGTAGAGCAGCAGCCCGATTTTTACCGAGCCGAACACCCCGCTGCCCACAGCGCCTATGATGAACGCGGGACCGGAGTTGTTGCAGAAGCCGAGGAGCCGCTCTCCCTCGCTTGCCGTTATGGAGCCCTGCCTTTCCATGTCCGCAATGTATGCCGCGCCGAGCGGGTATCCGCCCGTCAGGCCGATGAGCAGCGCCGAAGCTCCCGCTCCGCTTATCCCGTAAAGCCTCGATGCAAACGGCGCAAAGACCTTCCCCAGCATCCCCGGCAGCCCGAGGCGGTTGAGGAGTATCGACAGCACAAAGAACGGGAACAGCGCCGGGATTATCATCCTCCCGCACAGCTCCAGCGCATTGAGACATGCTGCCGCCGCCTCCTTTGCCGAAAATATCAGCGCCGCTATCGCGCAAAGCGCCGCCGTTATCGCAAGCCTTCTGTTCATTGCGCCATCCCTCCCTTGTCCATGTATCATGCTATGAATCCCGGCATAGATTTATACAGATCGGATAGGAGGTGCTGCCCGTGAAAAAGCTGCGGGAGCTTCCGTATGAGCTGGCAGATAAGCTGGAGCTGCCGGAGGATGTGCTGCTCGGCTCCGCTAAGCTGACCGTGACGGGCGGCAGGAGCGCCGTTATTGAAAATCACCGCGGCGTGCTTGAGTATACCGCCGAGCGCATCGTCGTCGCCGTGCCGCGCGGCAAAGTCTGCCTTGACGGCACGGGGCTGCGCCTGAAGGCCATGAACAAGAATGAACTGCTGGTGGGCGGACGTATCAGGAATATCGAGTGGGGTTAGCTTATGAACAGGATCGTTGAGCAAATAAAGGGGCGCGTCAGGGTAGAGGTGTTCGGCGCGTTTCCCGAGAGCCTTCTCAATGCCTCCGCCCTGAGTGCTTTGGAGCTTTGGGAGCTTGAGTGCGTCAATGAGAACACCCTGCGCTTCAATGCCCATGAGGGCGACCTTGCGAAGCTGCGCGAGCTTGCGCGCGCCTGCTCCTGCGAAATGACCGTAATAGAGAGCAGCGGCGGCAGCGAAAACCGGCGCTTTGCACGGCGGCGCGTGTGGCTGCTCATCACGGCGGCGGTGCTCGCGGCGGTCTTTCTTGTCTCCACGCTCTTTGTCTGGGATATCGAGGTGCGCGGCAATAAGCGCCTGAGCCGCGCGGAGATAATGCGCGCGCTTGAGGACTGCGGCCTCGGCTGCGGAAGCTTCTGGCCGTCCCTTTCTTCGGATATGATCCGGAGCAAAATGCTCCTGCGTCTGCCGCAGCTCGGGTGGATGAGCGTCAATGTCTGCTCCTCCCGCGCCATTGTCCTCATCGAAGAGCGCGAAGAGAAGCCCGTTATTTATAACGAAGCGGGCGCCGCGGACATCGCCGCTGCCAAAACCGGCATCATCCGCCGCGTTTCCGTCCTGCGCGGGAAGGCTATTGTCGAGCCGGGTCAGGCCGTGACGGAAGGGGAGACTCTTGTCACCGGCAGCTTAGAGAGCCTTGCCGGGGAGCCGCGCACCGTCTATGCGAGAGCTACAGTCATGGCCGATACATGGGCGGAGCTCAACGCCGTCTGCCCTGAGACGGGGCAGCACAAGCAGCCAAAGGGCGTCACGCGCAGCCGCTTTGCGATTATTTTTGGAAAAAGACGCGTAAATTTATATTTAAGCAGTGGAAAAGCTATTGACGGATGTGATAAAATCGTTGCAGAATATACACTTGGGGCAGAGGGGCTTTTTGCCATGCCGCTGCGCATCGTGAAGGAGAGCTATGTTCCTTACGGGCTTTCTGAAGGAACGGGGTATGATGCCGACGCTATGAAGCTGCATCTCTCCGCGCTCCTCGATGCCGGGACGGATGGACAGGTGCTTCAGCAGAGCTTCACCGAAGCTGGTGCTGATGGCCTGTTCGTTGTCACGCTCCGCGCGCACTGCCTCGAAAATATAGCCGTTGACCGTACTATCAATTGACAAGGAATGAAAGGAAAAAGATGATAGACAAAACCATAGAAGTCGAAAGGATGGAGCATGTCATCAGCGTGTTCGGTTCCTTTGACCAGAACCTGCGCATTATTGAAAATGAACTGAGCGTCAAGGTGCTTGACCGTGATAATATGATCCATATCTGCGGCGAGGAGGAGAGCGTCATGCTCGCCGAAAAGGCCATCAACGGTCTTCTCACCCTTGCCGCAAAGGGCGAGAATATCGACGCGCAGAACGTCCGCTATATCCTCAAGCTTGTCTCCGAGGGAAAGGAGACGAAGATAAACGAGCTTGCCGGGGATGTTGTCTGCATCACCGCCAAGGGCAAGCCGATAAAGCCCAAGACGCTTGGCCAGAAAGCGTACTGTGATGCTATCGCGAAAAACACCATCACCCTCGGCATCGGCCCCGCCGGTACCGGCAAGACATATCTCGCCGTTGCCGCCGCCGTTGCGGCTTTCCGAGCCGAGGAGGTCAACCGCATCATCCTCACCCGTCCCGCCGTCGAAGCGGGGGAACGCCTCGGCTTTCTGCCCGGCGACCTGCAGAGCAAGGTCGACCCGTACCTGCGCCCGCTGTATGACGCGCTGTTTGATATGCTCGGCGCCGATACCTATCAGAAATATCTTGAGCGCGGCAATATCGAGGTCGCACCTCTTGCCTATATGCGCGGCAGAACTCTGGACGATAGCTTCATTATTCTCGATGAGGCGCAGAACACCTCCCGTGAGCAGATGAAAATGTTCCTCACCCGTATCGGCTTCGGCTCCAAGGTCGTCATCACCGGCGACATTACGCAGATAGACCTGCCGGAGGATAAGACCAGCGGCCTCAAGGTCGCCATGAAGGTGCTCGACGGTATTGAGGA
>CAKTKV010000069.1 GCA_934572355.1 uncultured Oscillospiraceae bacterium | reverse complement strand
AACAGCCGCGAGCTGTTCCATTTCTCCTACCAGCGCTATATCGAAAACCAGCTCAGGACTGTTTTCGGCCTTGAGGGCACACCCATCCGCATCGTTATCCGCCAGAAGGGGGATAAGGAATGACGGTATATATTCTCCTGCTGATCCCGACGGCGTTCTTCGCCTATATGTTCGGCGGGCTTGATACGATGGTGCTTGCCTCGAATTTTGTGTTCCGGCGCGGTCTGTGGAAGCTTGGCCGCGGCAATGTGTGGCTTTCAAACTTCCGCCGCATCTACGGCGTCGGCGGCTTCGTGAAGCTCCTGCTCGTTGAGCTTGTGAAGGACCTGATCCCCATTTTCATCGGGGGCATCCTTCTCGGCATCAAGGGTCACGCTGAGGCGGGGCGCGCGTTTGCGGGCTTCTGCCTGACTCTCGGCCGGCTCTATCCTATCTATTATGATTTCAAGGGCAGCCATGCAAGCATCTGTCTGATCGTCTCGGCTTTCGCTGCGAATGTATCCCTCGGCGCCGCTGTGCTGGTCGTAACCGCCGCGGCGACGCTTCTGACGAAATACCTCTCCCTCGGCGCTGTTATAGGGGCGCTGTCGTATATCGTCCTCGGCATCCTGATCGTCGATGATTCCCTCATCCTGCGCCTTGCGATCTTCGCGTCGGCGCTCGTCATCTTCAAGCACCTCCCGGCGCTTGTCCGCGTGCTGAACCGCACCGAACCGAAGCTCGACTTCAGCAACGACATCACCTATAAGCTCGACGAATAAAAAATCGCCGCCCGGATGGGCGGCGATTTCGAATCGTTTCAGAACTTTATTACCCTCGGGGGCTTGGTGAAAGAGTATACCGTCGCCGTTGCGTTGCGCAGATACCATACCTCGCTGTTGCCGTCGTCGGGGGAGTACATGCTCTTGAGCTCGGGGTAAGCGTCGAGCATGCTCACGCGCGCCTCGCGGTCGTCGTCCTCAACGGCGGACGCCTCGACGCGCAGCCACTCGCCGCCGTCGAGCATCGCGCATATCTCCAGCTTCGGATTCTGGTGCAGCTGACGCGATACAGCCTTGGACTTACCAGTCTGGATGTAGAGCTTGCCGTTATAGATGTGCGCCGTGCCGAAGGGACGGACCCTGGGCTGCCCGTCTTCGCAGGTGGCGATGAAATATGTGCCCGCCTTCTTGAGCATTTCGCAGACTTCGTTCATGAAAATCTTCCTTTCTGTGGCTTCAATATTTGTTGATATAGCGTTGTTTCCTTGACTTTTGCGTGCCGGTATTGTACAGTTATACATTATGAGTGAAAAGCATTCTCAAACTTACTTTCACCCTTATCTATTAATGTTAAACTTTTGAGGAGAATTTGTCAATGAGTTTTGTTGAACTGCTGCTTGTCGCCGTCGGCCTGAGCATGGACGCGTTTGCCGTGTCCGTCTGCAAGGGGCTGAGCGTGAAGAAGCTCGGTGTAAAGCATGCGCTTATTGCCGGCGCGTACTTCGGCGGCTTCCAGTTTCTCATGCCCGTCATCGGCTGGTTTCTCGGCTCACGCTTTGAGCATATCATCACAAGCTTTGACCATTGGATTGCCTTCGGCCTGCTTGCGATAATCGGCGTGAATATGATCCAGGAATCCTTCTCCAAGGCGGAGGAGCTCAATGACGATTTCGGCGTCAAGACCATGCTCATGATGGCTGTCGCCACGAGTATCGACGCTCTCGCCGTCGGCGTGACCTTTGCCTGTCTCAATGTGCGCATCCTGCCCTCGTCCGCCCTTATCGGCGTCACGACCTTCTGCCTGTCCGCCCTCGGCATTTATATCGGCCATATCTTCGGCCTGCGCTTCAAGGCATGGGCGGAGCGTGCTGGCGGCGCGATCCTTATCCTCATCGGCGTCAAGATCCTGCTTGAGCATCTTGGCATCATTTCGTTCTGATACATAATTCGTTCTGGTATATAAGAGGAGTGACCTTAGTTGATGCTTGAAACAAGGGAAAGAGCGGGGCTCATAGTCATGCTGGCGCTGCTGCTGGTCTGCGCGTCGCTCCTGCTCGCGGTGCTCGGCATGCCGGAGCTGTTCATTGCGCCCTCCGCGCCCGAGCCGGAGCCCGTGCCCGAGGAGCTTGCCGCAACGCCTGAACCGACGCCCGAGCCCACCCCGACGCCCGAGCCCACCCCACAGCTGCGGGAGCGCACGGAGCTTCTCACGCTCGTTAACCCCTGGCACGAGCTGCCCGACGACTGGGAGACGGAGCTTCAGCTCGTCAATGACGATGGGGACGAGTGGCAGTACATAGACACACGCTGCGCCGATGCCCTCCTGCAAATGATTGCCGACTGCAAAGACGCCGGGAACGAGCCGTATATTTGCTCCGGCTACCGCACAATGGAAAAGCAGCAGTATCTCTTTAATAACAAGATCGCGCGCCTTGTCGCCGCCGGTACAGACCCGAAGGACGCGCCCGCAATCGCGGCGCAGTCCGTCGCCATCCCCGGCACGAGCGAGCACCAGCTCGGCCTTGCCGCGGATATCATCGATATTAACTATCCCTATCTTGACGAGGGTCAGGAGCAGACCTCAACGCAGAAATGGCTCATGGAAAATTCTTGGAAGTACGGCTTCATCCTGCGCTACCCGAACGGCAGCAGCGATATTACCGGCATCATCTATGAGCCGTGGCATTACCGCTATGTCGGCCTTGACGCCGCGAAGGAGATATACGACCTCGGCGTGACGCTTGAAGAGTATCTTGACATGTTCTATGAACCTCTGGATTGAGCGGCAATCAGATATACAGATCGGCAGGCTCCTATTAATGGAGCCTGCCGATCTGCGTATAGACGATCATATGTTTATGTCCTCATCCGTCACCTCTCCGGTGCAGACTATGTTCGTCGGTCCGGTCAGGTAAATGTCCCGCACCGTGCCGCCGTCCTGCGTGAGCGTGACATTGAGCACACCGCCGGGGGAGCGAAGCGTCACATCCTTGCCCGATACCTGTCCCAGCAGCGTGAGCGCCGCAACAGAGGAGCCGCAGCCCGTCCCGCATGCAAGCGTGAAGTCCTCGACTCCGCGCTCGAAGGTCTTTATCCTGAGCATGTCGCGCCCCGTGAGCTCTACAAAGTTGACGTTCGCACCCTTGGGAAAAGCGGGGGATGAGCGCAGCGCGCGTCCAAGCTCCCGCAGTTCGTTTTCGCTTATTGTCTCAAAGCCTTCGAGCCGCACCACCGCGTGCGGAAGACCGGGGCAGCCAAGCTCTATGTAGCAGCAGTCGTATTCCTTCCCGCCGACCGTGACGCTCCTGTGCAGGTCAATGATAGATGGGTCGTTCAGCCGTATGCGGTAGCGGCGGCGGTCGATGCGCTCTCCGGTCACGAGCCCAGCTGTTGTCTCAACGCGCTGCGTCTCACCAGCAAGGCCGTTTTCATAGCCCCAGCGGCAGATACACCGCGCCCCGTTTCCGCACATCTCGCCGAGGCTGCCGTCGGAATTAAAGAACCGCATCCCATAGTCCCCGCCGGTCTTTGCCTGTACTACGGCCATCAGTCCGTCCGCGCCTATCGAGGTGTGAAAGGCGCACAGCTGCTTTGCCAGTGCCCCGAGCCGTTCCTCGGGGATATGCTCTTCTATGTTATTGATGATAATGAAGTCGTTCCCGGCTCCGTGCATTTTCGTGAATCTCATGCCAGCCTCCGGCGTATAGAATTTATACCGCTATTATATCTGCCTGCTTCGACTATTTCAATTGTTGAAATGAGAATGCTGATGTGGTAAAATATTAACATAGTGATTATCGTATTGTTATGGAGGTCTGTTATGACTCTTGAGACTGTACCTATTCTGAGCATCGTCGGCATGGCCGTCGCTCTGCTCGTTTCCTTCGCACTGCCTATAGCTCTGTTTATCTATTCAAAGAAGAAGCTGCATGCCAAGACCGCGGTGTTCTTCATCGGCTGCGGCGTTTTCGTCGTCATGGTCGTCCTGCTTGAGAGCCTTGCGCATAACCTCATCCTCGGCTCCACCGGGACTGCGATCACCGGCAGCCCGTTACTATATGCGCTCTACGGCGGCCTGATGGCGGCGCTCTTTGAGGAGACCGGGCGCTATGTCGCCATGCGCTATTTCGTAAAGCCGCTGGATTTTGACAATGCCTTCATGTACGGTGTCGGTCACGGCGGGATCGAGGCAATGCTGCTCATCGGCCTTACCATGCTGAGTAACATCGTCAGCTCCGTCATGATAAATTCCGGTGCTATGGCGGCGAGCCTTGCCGCGCTGGACGCGGATACTGCCGCCAAGACTGCGGCGTCCCTCTCCGCGCTGTGGCAGACGCCAAGCGCCTATTATTTCCTTGGCGGCATGGAGCGTGTTATTGCCATCACGCTGCACATCAGCCTCTCGCTGCTCGTGTTCCGCGCTGTAAGGTACGGGGAGAAGAAGTACCTCCTGCTTGCCTACTTCCTCCACTTCCTTGTTGATGCCGCAACGGTGCTTATAAACGCGTATCTCCCGCTCTGGTCTGTCGAGCTCGTCACCGCCGCCCTGACTGCGCTGACGGCGTATCTCGCGAAGCGCGCCTGCAAAAATGAAAATACTCCGACAACGGAAGGAATATAATATTATGATAAAAAGAATTGCGAATTTTGTTTTGTGCGCAGTCCTTGTGCTGACGCTCTGCGCATGCGGAGACGTGAGCAATGCTGCAACGCATGAGGTAGAGTCCGAATTATATACTCAAAGCGACATCAAATCTGCCATCAACGTCACGAAGCGTCAGTTCCGCCGTAACTGGAACGGCTGCACCCTAAACGAGATATACTATGCCGGTGACGAGGTTTCCGAGAAGCACCAGGAGTGGGCGGACAGAAACGGGCTTGACGAGGTCATCGTCCTGATCTCGTCCTTCGATGTTGACTCCTCCGGCGGCAATGGGTCACTGAACCCAAACAGCACATATAAAAACTGGATGTGGATCCTCGGCAGGTCAAAAGGCGGTCAATGGCAGCCGCTTGACCACGGGTATTGACAGAAAAACTCCCGCATGAATATTCATGCGGGAGTTCTTATCAGTGTTGGGGCAGACCGCTGCCGTTGTGGGTGTGCAGCTGTGAGAAAAGCTTTTTGTGGAAGCTGCGCAGCTGCTTTTTGTGATGGCATAGCTTCTCCTTGCAGTTGGCGCAGGAGAGGGCACAGTTCGTCTCCTCATAAAAGCGCTCCGGGTGCATGAAGTAGTTCAGCTCCCAGCGTATGAGCAGCAGCAGACTCAGCCCCACAAGGCACTTGGCGTAGGGGTTATCCACGACGAGCAGCGGCGTGAACATCATTATGTAGTCCCAGTTGTATATCCGGCAGGTGTTGCAGCATTTGTTCTTCATCATCCATGTCTGGAACGGGCAGAAGAACAGAATGCAGATCATGTCGCACACCGAGTAGAAGATCGACAGCAGCACCATGATCCCCCAGTCGAAGATACCCTGCTTATACAGCCAGATAAACAGCAGGTTCGGCAGCGTCCAGAATATGATGACCGGCACGGTGCTCTTGTAGGAATTCTGGCGCAGCGCCTTTTTATCGAAGGCCTTGTTCGGCATGAAGTTCTTCTTGAACTGCTTCTGGCAGCCCATGCTCTCATAGTCCGACGGGAAGCAGCGCAGCACCATTTCGACCGCGTATATTGCCAGCGCCGCTATCCATATCCATACGCTGTCATAGCCGCCGAACATCGAGCCGCTGCCGTTAAGATGGCTGACGATATATGCCGCGAGCGCCGCAATGAGCAGCAGGGAGCGCAGGATGAGCTTGCCGTAATGTATTTGCGATATAATAGAGATTTTCAGCTTTTTCTTCTGCATTTCGGAACCTTCGTATCATTTATTCTTAAAATATATTAACACAGATTTCGCCTCAGTCAACGTTAATTTGTAAATTCTCAATCTTGCAATATGTCAGATATGCGTTTATAATCGGCGCAGAATATTTTGAAAAGCGGGTTTTGCCATGCCGAATATTATTGAGATAAACGATTTCTCCGCCCCGGAACTGGATATTTATGCACGCCTGACTGAGAACCAGCTGGTCAGCCGATCCGACCCCGAAAACGCCCTGTTCATTGCCGAAAGCCCCGTCGTTATAGAACGCGCGCTGGACGCCGGCTGCGTGCCGGTCTCCATGCTGATGGAGACAAAGCACGTTGAGGGAAAGGGCAGGGAGCTTATCGAGCGCTGCGGAGATATTCCGGTTTTTGCCGCGCCCCTTGAGGTGCTGACGGAGCTGACAGGCTTTCATCTCACGCGCGGCATGCTCTGCGCCATGCGCCGTCCGAAGCTTCCGGATGCGGCGGAGCTTGTGGGTAATGCTTCGCGTATCGCCGTTTTGGAAAACGTCATGAACCCGACGAATATCGGCGCAATCTTCCGCTCCGCCGCGGCGCTCGGGATGGATGCTGTCCTTCTCACCAGCGCCGGGAGCGATCCGCTTTACCGCCGTGCGATAAGGGTCAGCATGGGCACGGTCTTTCAGGTGCCGTGGACATATCTGCCAGACGGCTGGCACAATTTTCTGCACGGTCTGGGCTTCAAGACCGCTGCGATGGCGCTGCGGGAGGACTCTCTGAGTATCGCCGATCCCTGCCTTACGGCGGAGGAAAAGCTCGCTGTAGTCCTCGGCACCGAGGGAGACGGCCTCGCCAATGACACTATCGAGCACTGCGATTATACCGTGCGCATCCCGATGTCCCACGGTGTGGATTCCCTGAACGTCGCTGCGGCAAGCGCCGTCGCGTTCTACCAATTGGGAAAGAACAACAAATGAAAAAAGCTCTGCGTGATAAATCACGCAGAGCAATTTTTACATCATTTGTCTTTTTTGAAATACTCTATCGCCATTATGGTAAGGCCGAGGACGATGAGGACGATCGCCATTGCGAACAGCGGGACAAAGCCCATTTCCGCCACAGTGGTGAGGAAGCGCCCCGGCGGGGTTGCCCAGCTGGAGACGAGGTTATTCGACGCCGCCACTGCTATGGCCAGACCCCAGATGGTGCCGAGCAGCGAGATAAAGCCGCCAATCAGTGCTCTTTTCATATACCCTCCGGACTTAACGGACTATCGCCTTTATGAACTCCGGACGCTCAACAGGTGTGTCGGAGAACTGATAGCAGTCGCGCAGCAGCTTTGCCGCCTCCTGCGCCTTCTCCTCGGAGGAGGCGTGGATGGTCGCAAGGCTCTCGCCCTTTTCAACTTTGTCACCGACCTTCTTATGCAGGATAACGCCGACGGAGAGATCGATCTCGCTGTCCTTCGTGGCTCTGCCGCCGCCGAGGTGCATCGACACAAGGCCGACATGCTCGGCAAGGATGCGCCCGACATAGCCGGAGACCTCGGACGGGACTTCAAGCTTCACCTTCGCGTCCGGCAGACGCGAGGTGTCATATACATCATTGCCGTCGCCGTCCTGCGCGGAAACCATTTCGGCAAGCTTCTTGAGCGCCGCGCCGCTATCTATCGCATGCGTGAGCTGGGCGCGCGCGTCCTCAATGCTTTCGGCGATGCCGGCTTCGGTGAGGATGCAGCTGCCGAGCGTCAGGCACAGCTCGAGCAGGTCGCCCTTTGTCTCGCCCTTGAGAACGGAGATAGCTTCCTTGACCTCAACGGAGTTGCCGACGGCGCAGCCGAGGGGCTGATCCATATCGGTGATGACAGCGGCGCACTTGCGCCCGGCGAGCCTGCCGATGCGTGTCAGCCCGCGGGCAAGCTCCTTGGCTTCATCGACGGTCTTCATGAAGGCTCCGTCGCCGCATTTGACGTCGAGGACGATAACGTCTGCTCCGGAGGCCAGCTTCTTTGACATGATGGAGCTGACGATAAGTGGAATGCTAGGCACGGTGCCGGTCACATCGCGCAGGGCGTAGAGCTTTTTGTCTGCCGGGTCAAGATCGGCCGTCTGACCAATGATGGCGATGCCGTGCTTATTGACGTTATCGAAGAAGCGCTGCTCACCGATGCTGATGTTGAAGCCGGGGAAGCTCTCGAGCTTGTCCAGCGTGCCGCCGGTGTGACCGAGGCCGCGACCGGACATCTTCGCAATCTTCACGCCGCATGCCGAAACCATCGGGCAGAGGATAAGGCTCGTCTTATCGCCGACGCCGCCGGTGGAGTGCTTATCGGCCTTGATG
>CAKTKV010000068.1 GCA_934572355.1 uncultured Oscillospiraceae bacterium | reverse complement strand
CCGCTGTTGACTCCACTCTGCTCCTCGACCCCGTCTGCCAGACCGGCCGTGACGCTTACGTCAGCCCCGAGGGCATCGATGAGGGCAACGCCGCATGCGCCGCACGTGAGATCGGTCTCGTCGTCGCTCCTCCTGCCGGCATTTCCGTTGAGCAGTCTGCCAACGCCAAGACCGTCATGGACGAGGTCATAGTGCCCAAGTTCCAGTCCCTGCTCGCAGGTGAAGCCACCGCCCAGGAAGTCTTCGACGCCATTAACGAGCGTGCCGTTGAGCTGTTCGGCGCAGACGGCATCGTCACCGGGCTTCTGTAAGCCATCGGCGCCGCCGAAAGCGAGATAATACATTTTTCTGCCCCGCCCAGCTTCGGCCGGGTGGGGCAGATTTTAATAGTACGGAGGTAAAGGCTATGAGCAAATACAGTGGCCCGAGGCTGGGCTCCCGCCGTTTTCGTCTGAAGGATGACGACTGGTGGGGCTATGCCTTTATATTTGTGGCCATGCTGGTTTTCTGCGTGTTCACGCTCTACCCGGTTCTCAGCGCCGTCAAGACGAGCTTTCTGAAATATAAGCCGTTCGGCTCTGAATTCATCGGGCTGAAAAACTATACGGACAGCTTCAAAAGCGCACTTTTCTTCAAGGCGGTCAAAAACACTGTTGTCTATACCGTCGTTGTCGTGCCGCTGTCTTTGCTGATAGCCTTTTCTATCGCGATAATGATACTGCCGTTCAAAAAAGGCGTGCAGTCGGTGTTCAAGTCCATCTACTATCTCCCCGGCATCGCCTCGGGCGTGGCGCTGTCTGTCGTGTGGCTGTGGCTGTATGACTCCTCGCCGGACGGGCTTTTCAATCAGGTGCTCGCGTTCTTCGGGCTGCCGACGCAGAACTGGCTCTCATCAAGCAAAACGTCCATGCTCTCGCTGATGCTGATGGCGCTGCTCTCCGGGCAGGGGACGAATATCATCATCTACATAGCGGCACTCCTCGGCATCGACAACAGCTACTTTGAAGCGGCGGAGCTCGACGGCGCGACCTTCTTCCAGAAGATCCGCTATATCGTGTTCCCGCTCGTCAAGCCCACGACGCTCTTCCTCCTCGTGACGGGAATAATCGGCTCCTTCCAGGTGTTCCAGAACGCCTTCCTCATGACGGGCGGCGGCCCTGACAACAGCACGACGATGATAGGCCTGCTCATCTATAAGAATGCGTTTGAATATTCCAAGTTCGGTCTCGCCTGCGCCCAGGCCATACTGCTTGCTATCGTTATCGCGCTCATCTCCATGCTCCAGTTCAAGCTGATGGGCGTGGATGTGGAATACTGAGGAGGTGCGCCATGACAACTGGTCTTTATTCCCAGCATCTCAATGACAGGAAGAAGCTCTATATCCGCAACACTGTGCTTGCACTGATGCTCATCCTTTTTGCGCTGATCGCGATCTTCCCGATATTCTATATGATAATGTCCTCGTTCGGGCCGGCCGTCGCAACGGCGGGCACATCGCGCTCCGTCATCCCGCGGCGCTTCACGCTTGATTCGTATAAGGCGTTTTTCAGCTTCAATAAGTATTCCGTGCGCTGGATATGGAACAGCTTCGTCGTCGCCTCGCTCACGGTCATCGGCAATGTCATCTTTGCCTCGCTCGCGGGCTACGCTTTTTCGAAGATCAACTTCAAAGGCCGCCGCTGGCTGTTCGGCATGATACTTGTGGCAATGATGATCCCCTATCAGGTGACGCAGGTGCCGCTCTATATCCTCATCGCCAACAAGCTGAAGATGACGAACACCTATGCCGCGCTCATTCTCCCCGGCGTTGTCACCTCGTACAATATTTTTCTGGCAAAGCAGTTTTTCACCAGCATTCCCACCCCGCTCATCGAGAGCGCCAAGCTCGACGGGTGCAGCCAGCTGCGCATATTTGTGAAAATAATCATGCCGCTTTCAAAGACTGTGCTCGCGGTAATGGCGATAAACACCTTCCTCTCCACTTGGAACTCCTTCTTCTGGCCCTTCCTTGTCACGAGCAAGGATTATATGTACACCATTCAGGTCGGCCTAAAGACCTTCAAATTCGCCAACGAGACTCTGCTCGCGCCTATGATGGCAGGGGCAACTCTCTCCGCGCTGCCGATGTTCATTCTGTTCTTCGCGCTGCAAAAGTACTTCCTTGAGGGCGTGACGATCGGCGCGGTAAAGGGCTGAGAGAAAAGGAAAATATCGATGAATACTTCCGATATAACAAAGCTTGCGACCGAGCAGCGCAACCCGCGCAGCCGCGATATCGACCGCCTGACGACAGCGGAAATGGTCGAACTCATCAACAGCGAGGACAAGAAAGTCGCCGACGCGGTGGAGAAGGTCTGCCCGCAGATCGCCGCCGCCATAGACCTCATATACGCGCGCATGAAACGCGGCGGGCGACTCATATACTGCGGCTGCGGTACCTCCGGGCGGCTCGGTATACTCGATGCTTCCGAGTGCCCGCCGACATATTCTATCTCTCCGGAGACTGTACAGGCAGTCATTGCCGGCGGGAAGGGTGCGGTCTTCAACGCCGTCGAGGGCGCGGAGGACAGCGCCGAGCTTGGCAAAGAGGATATGCTCAGGCTCGCCCTGACAGAGAATGACATTCTTGTCGGCATCGCCGCGAGCGGCAGAACGCCCTATGTCCTTGGCGCGATGGCAGCAGCCCGCGCCGCGGGCGCCGGTGTGATCGGGCTGACCTGCTGCCCCGGCTCCGAGATAGAGCGGGCGGCGGATGTCGGCATTTCCCCCGATCCCGGACCCGAGGTCATCACCGGCTCGACCCGCATGAAATGCGGCACAGCCCAGAAGATGGTGCTGAACATGCTGTCCACCTGCACGATGGTCAAGCTCGGCAAGGTGTACGGCAACCTCATGGTCGATGTGAAGCCCTCGAATGAGAAGCTTGTGCGCCGCTGCATTTCCATTGTGCGCGAAGCGACCGGCGCGGATGAAAAGACCGCCGTGGCCGCACTCGAAGCATGCGGCTACAAATGCAAGACCGCGATAGTCATGCTGCTGTGTTCCGTAAGTGCCGATGAAGCCGAGGTGCGGCTGAGCAGGAATGGCAGCCGTGTTGCGGACGCAATACGCTGAATAAATAAAAGAGGCTGTAACCGATGCGTATAGCATACCATTACAGCCTCTTTGACAATTACAGACTTATCTTATATTATCAGGCTGTCAAAAACTATGCTTTGAAGCTTGATAACAGAGCAGCGGGGGAGCTTGAGGGGGCAAGGCCCACCTCAAATTGGATAAGCCGCCGTCGAAAGCCTTGACATATCAAGGCTTTCGATAATAGCATTTTGAATGCTTTCAAAATGCTCGGCGGAAAACGCGGTCGAAAAAGTCCTCATGGGACTTTTTTGACAAGCGTTTTATAAACTTATCTTGCCCATGACCACCGGGTGCTTTGCCCCGGTCACGGACGGCACGTTGTTGGCGTGGGCAAAGATGGTCTCATTCGCGAGTATGGCAAAGGCGAGAGCCTCCTTTGCGTTGCCGTCAAAGCCCAGCTCCTCATTCGTCATTACCCTGCACCCCGGCAGCAGCTGTCGGATGTGCCCCATGAGCGTCGCGTTCAGCGCTCCGCCTCCGCCGACGATGAGGCGGGCAGGAGGCTCCGGCGCATAGTCGCGCACCGCCGCGGCTATGCACTCCGCGGTAAAGCGCGTCGCCGTTGCGAGCACGTCCAAAAGCCGGATGCCCTCAGCCTCGGCGCATGCGCAGAGCGATGCGGTATAATCCGCGCCGTAGCGCTCGCGCCCTGTCGTTTTTGGCGGGCGCTGCGCAAGGTATGGGTCGTTCAGCATGCGCCGCAGGAGCTTTTCACTTACGTGCCCCTGCGCGGCGAGCGCGCCGCCCGCGTCGTAGGCCGCCGCGCCATCCGTCAGGCGCGCGGTGACAGCGTCCATGACCATGTTGCCCGGCCCGGTGTCAAACGCAAGGACGTCGTCCAAACCGCACCCGGCGGGGAGAAAGCTGATGTTGCCTATCCCGCCGATGTTTTGCAGGGCGATGCACTCTGTCTCACTGCGGTAGAGCAGAAACTCCGTATACGGCACGAGCGGCGCGCCGAGCCCGCCCGCCGCCATATCTCTTACGCGGAAGTCCCCCACGACCGGGCATGAGAATTCCTCGACGAGCACCGCATTTTCGCCCAACTGGAGCGTGCTGCGCAGCTTATGTCCCAGATATTCCTCCTCATTCGGTATGTGCCAGAAGGTCTGTCCGTGATTGCCGATGAGGTCGATATCATCCGCGCTGACCCCGGCGTGCCTACAGAGCGCGCGTCCTGCCTCACAGTAAAGCTCGCCCAAGAGGAAGTTCATGCGGCAGAAATCTGCCGCAGTCGCGCTGCCGCCGCTTGCAAGGCGCAGTATCTCCGCGCGGACTTCGGGCGCAAACGAAGTGAACACAAAATCGCGCTGCTTCACGCGCGTTGCCGTGCCGTGCCCATGTATCTCGGCAAGGACGGCATCTATCCCGTCGGCACTCGTGCCGGACATAAAGCCGATGACAAGGCGGGACGGCTTGTTTATAATTGCTTCTATCGGATGCTCCATATATCCCCCAACTCGCCGCTCGACGCGGCAGATATTGATTTGAAGTTTATTACGCTGAACAGTGTTTGTCAACTGACGGTATGTACAGAAGTACAGAAGGAGAAGAACATGGATAAAATTTTGCTTGGGCAGCGGCTCGCCTTCGGCTTTGAAGGCACGTCCATCCCAGAGGAATTTGCCGCGCTCGTGCATGAGTATAAGATCGGCAATGTTATACTGTTCCGACGGAATATTGAAAACAACGACCAGCTCCGCCGGCTGTGCCGGGAGCTCCAGTCGCTCATTATTGCCGAGACCGGACACCCGGCCTTCATTACGATCGACCAGGAGGGCGGCATGGTCACGCGCCTTGCGCCAGACGCGGTGAACGTTCCGGGCAACATGGCCATCGCCGCGACGGGGCGCATCGGGGACGCGTATACCGCCGCCGCGATGACCGCGCGCCAGCTGCGCGGCGTGGGCGTGAACTTCAACCTTGCGCCCGTGCTGGATGTCAACAGCAACCGCCGCAACCCCGTTATCGGGGTGCGCAGCTTCGGCGATGACGCCGCGCGCGTCGCCGCGCTTGCCCGCGAGGCCGTGCGCGGATATGCCGATGCGGGAGTTCTCTGCTGCGGCAAGCACTTTCCCGGCCACGGCGATACCGCGGTCGACTCCCACCTTGGGCTGCCGTGCATAGACAAGCCGCTTGCGGAGCTTGAGGAGACCGAGCTTCTGCCATTCCGCGCCGCGATAGAGTCGGGCATCCCTGCCATTATGAGCAGTCACATTCTCTTCCCGCAGATTGAGAAAGAGAATGTACCCGCGACGATGTCGAGAACGATCATGCGCGGCATACTGCGCGGGCGGCTTGGCTTCAATGGTCTGACGCTCTCCGACTGCATGGTGATGGACGCGATACGCAAACACTACGGCACCGCAGACGGCGTCGCCGCCGCGCTCCGTGCCGGGGTGGATATCGTCTTCGTGAGCAGCGATATCGCTCTCCAGCGCGAGAGCGCCGCGGCAGTGTTTGCCGCCGCCGAGCGCGGTGAATTTGACGAAACGGATATGGCAGAGAGCGTCGCGCGCATCCTCAATGCAAAGACAAAGTATGCCTTTACGGACGCAGCACCCGAGCTGTGCGGCCGCCCGGAGGACTTTGCCGCAGTGCGGGATATCTCCCGCCGCGCCATCACTGCGCTTGACGGCACGGTCAGCCGCGCGGATGAGAATACTTTCTTCTGCGGCTGCGCCGATTACCGCGTCACCCAGGCGGCAAATGACAGCACAGACGCACTGCCGTTTGCAGAGTATATGCACCGCCGCTTCGGTGGGAAATATGTCACCTGCTCGCTTGACCCGGACGCATCGGAGATCTCGCGCATCGTTGAGGCTGCCAATGGCTGCGGGAATATAATAATGTCGACCTGCAATGCCCATATTTATGAAGGTCAGCTCGCCCTTGCACGCGCGCTGGCTGCGTCGGGACATGATATGACCGTTGCCGCCCTGAGAAATCCCTATGACCTTGCCCAGCTCCCGCACGGCATACACCGTGTCGCAGCATGGGACTATACGGCAGACAGCCTCGCCGCGCTTACAGAGGTGTTCTCCGGCGGGGCATGCGGCGGCGTGATGCCCGTCAGACTGTGAGGAGCGGGAGAGATATGTTCATTGCTGGAATAGACGGCGGCGGCACATCGACGCGCCTTGAAATACGTGATGCGGATAATAGCTTTATCCGCCGTGAGAGCTTCGGCGCGTTCAACATCTCCGCCATCGGCGCGGACGCTTTCGGTGCGCGCTTAGATGAGGTGTTTGCCGCCTGCGGAGATATGAGCGAGTGCGCCGCGCTGTGCATCGGCGCGGCGGGACTGTCGCTCCCGCAGACAGAGAGAATAATACACCGGCAGCTTGAGCTTGCGCATTTCCGCGGCGTACTGCGCCTCTGCGGCGACCATGAGATCGCCCTGCGCGGCGCGATGGACGGCGCGGGCTGTGTCCTCATCGCCGGCACGGGGTCGATTTGCTTCGGTGTCAACGGCAACGGCGTATCGGCGCGCTGCGGCGGGTACGGGCATGTTCTCGACGACGTCGGCAGCGGCTACGCCATCGGGCGTGACGCCCTGCGGGAGGCCGTGCGCAGTGCCGACGGGCGCAGCGAGCCAAGCGTGCTGAGCCGTGCAGTGATGAGTCGCTTCCCCCAAGGGATCGGCGAACTTATAGAGTATGTATATAGTCAGGCCAGCAAAGCGGACATCGCGGCCTTCGCTGAGTCTGTCATAGAGTGCGCCTCAGCCGGTGATGAGACGAGCCTTGAGATCCTTCACCGTGAAGCCCGGGAGCTGAGCGAACTTGTGCATGCGCTGTCCAGGAAGCTCGGCATGGCAAGGCCGCGCACGGCGCTCCTTGGCGGGCTGCTCGCGTCGGACAACGTATATAGCCGCATTGTCTGCCGTGAGTTAGAGGATGCCGCTGAGATCGTTTCTCCCGCGCACGACGCCCTTTGGGGCGCGGCACAGTTGGCGTATGAGCAGGCCCTCCGTCTTAAACATAAAGCACCGGACTGATCCAGCCCGGTGCTTTATGCGTTTATGCGCTTCCCTGTCTATCCCTGCTCGGAAAGGTAAATGCTCATCTTGCTCTGTATCTCCCCCTACGGTATCCGAACGCTTTGTTCAAGCTGCTCGTATTCGCCCCAATTTTAACCCGCTAAAATGTCAAAATTTTGATTGTTGAATAATTGACAAACGTGTATAAGCCTGATATAATCCATCATGATATACGAGATAGGTTTTTCGTATACTAAGTTATCTCAAAAAATATGGAGGCAAATATGAAAAAGATTCTTGCACTTGTTCTTGCACTTTGCATGATTTTTGCGCTGGCTGCCTGCGGCCAGTCCGCCGCCCCCGCGGCGACCGAAGCCCCCGCTGCCGATGCAGCTACCGAGGCTCCTGCTGCTGATGCAGCGACCGAAGCTCCCGCTGCCGGCGGTGAGTACACTCTCGGCATGGGCGTTTCCCTCAACATGGATTCTTCTAAGACCGGCAATGCTCAGGTCGACGCTACTGTCGCCGCCGTCGTTCTCGATGCCGAGGGCAAGATAGTTTCCTGCCGTCTCGACTGCGCACAGAGCAAGATGGATATCTCCGAAGGCACTGTCGACACCGCGGCTGAGTTCAAGACCAAGATGGAGCTCGGCGATGATTACGGCATGGTCGCCTACGGCAACGCTATAGCCGAGTGGGACGCCCAGGCAAAGGCGATCGAAGAGTACGTTGTCGGCAAGACCGCTGAAGAAGTCGCTGCTATCGAGACCGTCCAGAACGACCACGGCTACTCCGTCGCTGCTGACGAGACCCTTTACGCTTCCTGCACCATGCAGATCACTGACTTCATCAATGCCATTGTCAAGGCCTGCGGCGATGTCAACACCATGAGCTTCACCTCTGACGGCACCTTCACCCTCGGCCTCGCCGCAAAGACCAGCGCTGCCGAGTCCACCGATCCCACTTCTGACGCTGACGGCGTCGTCAAGATGTACACCGAGTTCGGCGCAGCTGTTGTCGGCGCTGACGGAAAGATCCTTGCTGCTGTCAA
>CAKTKV010000067.1 GCA_934572355.1 uncultured Oscillospiraceae bacterium | reverse complement strand
GGTCTGATCAACACCGGCCTGAAGGGTGACGTCAGTTGCGGTGAACTCCATGTAGGGTACGCCGTTTTCGACACCCTTGGTAAGGGTAAGCGGTTTCTGGGTAAGGAAGGCGGTTGCTTCCTCCGGGGCGCTCACACATGTGAGCGCGTAGCCGAAGCTGTCAGGCAGCTTCGTCAGACCCTCAAAGTAGGTGCGTACCGTCACGGAAGGATATTTGACAAGATTTTCCTTGACGTAGTCGAGCGTTATTACCGCGTTGATACCGGTGGCCGCGTCTTGGGCAGTGACCTTGATCGGGTCGGTCGCCGTTGTCAGAGTGCAGTCATATCCGTCGACCTCATAGCCCGACTGGGTGAAGCTCAGGGAGTATTCCCGGCCGAGAAATACGTCCGCCGTTGTGGTGAACGTGCGGGAAATTTGACCCGACGCGTCTTTCACCGCTGTGCCGAGCGCGATGTTTCCCTTGAGATCGCCCTTGGGGAAGATGTTGCTGTCCGCGCCGGTGAGCGTATACCCCGCGGGAACCTGAGAGATGTCCTTGAGCCCGTTGAACAGAACTTTGACGTTGACCGGGACAGAGGTCGAAGACGAAACAGCTGTCTTTGCAAAAGCCCTATTAGTGATGTTGACGGTTTCATTGTCGTATTTTACGCTGCTGGTATTTGCAAGACTCTCGATTTTCCCGGAAGCTCCGGCATCGACTGTTGCGGTTACGGTAAATTTGGCGGAACCATTTGCCTTGAGGTCGGTAATTATGGCAGCCAAGGTGTTGGATTGCGCATTAGGTACAAACGCCCAATTCCCGCTTACCGGTGCACAGCTGACGTAAGTAAGTCCGGTAGACGGCGAATCATTAAGCGTATAGTCAACGTGCACTTCCGACAGGTCGATAAGCGTTTTGTTAGTGACCTCTACGGTATAGGTGAGAGTATCACCGGGGGTTGACGTACCCTTGTCAACACTATGCTCGATGTCAAGATTTCTTAATGAGTATGCTGTAGCTGTCGCCTCGGTGTTGACAAGGGTTTTAGTCATGTCCTCCCCGGCTATTTTTACACCTGTTATAACAGCTCGGTTCACAGCGGTCTGAGCTTTGTCGCTTTGGAACTTTGCGGTTACGCTGAAAGAGGCTTTTTGATTTGCTGCAAGATTATTGATTTTAATGTACGCTTCGCTCGCCCTTACTAAGGCGTCTGCATTATAAGTAACGAGGCCTATATTCTCGCGTTTCGAGAGGCTAACAAGAAGAACGCTGTCCCTAGGCAGATAATCCGTGAGTGTCACTTCTTCCAACGCGACGCCGCCGTTGTTATTGACTTCCACAGTATAAGTAAATTCTTGAGCAAAGGCTATAGAGGGGCTAACGGACATGCTGATTGACACACACGGTTCAGGTTCTATGTTCATCGTCACCGTATTGCTGAAGATGGGCTCGCTGCAAAAGTAGGAGCCGCTCATTGCGGAGAGAATCCTTGCGTATATCTCAATATCTCCTGAAACTCCGTCATTGACCGTTGCCGTCACAGTAAAGGCGGCTGACTTGGTTGCCTTGAGAGCTGTAAGCGTCCCCTTTGCGGCGTTAGGATTCTCGCCGGAAGTGAAATCCCAATCTCCGGAGTCTGGCGTCTGGCCGGTATATGTAAGACCTGAGAGCAGAGGATATTCGACTTCTACTGTATTCAGATCGACTCCGGTGTCGTTTTTCACGGTGACAGTATACTCGATAGTATCGCCGGGCTTTGCTGAGGTGGGAGCGGATACATTTATGGTGAGCTTCGACCAGTCGATCACCTTCACGGTCGCCGTTGCTGAATTGCTGCCGAAGTTGCCGGAAAGTTTACTGCTTCCTGCTTCTATCTCTGTTATTATCGCCCTGATCGTGGCGGAATTATCCTTGTCATTGACTCTGGTGAAGTGGGTCGTTATATCATAGGAGACTTGTGCACCGACGGCAAGCCCATTGTCGGTCCAAAAGAGTCCATCGCGTCCTCCGGTAGTGTAGTTGCAATCTGATGGCGGATCGCAATAAAGCCCGGCAATATTTTGGCTGCCCTCCAGAAGATTTTGAACCGTCACCGACTTCAGCGCGATGCCGGTGTTGTTGGTAACAGTCACCGTATAGGTGATCGTCTGGCCGAGCGTTGGTTCCGTCGGTTTAGCGACCACGCTGATGTCAAGCCCCGCCATGGCCGTATCGGCGCTTGCACTGTTCTTTGGTATGTCGCTGGGCATTCTGAAGGCGCCGCTGTCTGCGTCCTTAATTTCTGCTATGGCCGTGATGGTTCCGAAGACATCTTTCTTGATCGTTACCGGTATGGTAAATATGGAGGTGCCACCTGCGGCAAGGGGGGCATTGAAAATGGCTTCCGCGGTGTGGTCAGCAATACCAATGACCCAACTGCCGGTGAATAGTGTATTGTCGGGGGTAACCTCTTCGGGAAGGGCAACATTAACCACCACCCTCGTCAGCTCAAAGCCTGTGTTGTTGGTGACCTTTATTTCATAATTAAAGCCCTCGTCAGGGAACGCCTTCTTAGGAGCGGATATACTTATGTCAAGCTTCGACCATGTGGAATCATCTACCCACTGGGCGTAAAGGGTCACGGTTTTGCCGTCGTTAACATCGATCTGGTCATTAATGGCGTAAGGATCGCCGGTACCGTCCGCTGAGGTGTTCCAACCGTTGAAAGTTTTATCTTCCGGGGGCGTAAAGTATGTGATATCATTTATGGAAATAACGGTAAAATTCACTTTGGCGGCACCGGCATCGCCAGCCTTGCTGACAGTAAACTCGCCGCTTGTGGATGTGCCGCCGTTTACGTTGTATTTAAGCGTCGCCGACGGATTTGCCAGAGGTACTACCGCTTGGGACTCCGCCTCAAGGGTCGCGATCTGTGCGTTCGCAGTCTCAGCGTCGCCCTTGGGGGGGTGTTCAGTATCGCCAGTGGGTACGTCTTTGGATTCGTCCTTTGTTTCGTCCTTGGCGGCGGCGTCCTTGGTTGTGCCCTCGGCGGCGTCTCCGGAGCTTTCATCCGTCTTTGCCGCACCGGTATTATCGTCAGCCTTGGGAGCGTCCCCGACCTTTTCCTCAACCTTGGGGGCATCATCGGTCTTGGCCGCTTCCTCTGTCTGCGTGTTCGTCGTTTGGCCGTCCTCCGCGAAAGCGGCGAAGGGCAGCATGCTCACGAGCATCGTGAGCAGCAGCACGACGGACAGGAGAGCCTTCCATGAATTTCTCTTCATATTGCTCGGTTCCTTTCAAAAGCTCCACTCATAAAAAGAGATCATTTTACACCATGAATTATAGCCTGTAACAGGCGCGAATACAAGGAAGATCAGGAAACAATTGGTTACAATTTGGTACGCATGCCATCCACCGCCCCGCAGGGTGGGATGCTCTGAGTTAGGTTTTTGCAGTGTCACACTGCCGACGCGCTCCGCGGGCATTCCTTGCCTCTCCCCTTGGGAGAGGTGGCCGAGCACAGCGAGGACGGAGAGGGTGTCTTATCATTGAAAAAGCGGTATGCCTTCATCTGCCACAGGCAGCGGCATACCGCTCCCTCCCCTCTCAGTCACCTTCGGTGACAGCTCTCCCAGAGGGAGAGCCAAGGGGCTGTACCTCTCCTGCAAAAAGCAGAAACCGCCACTCGGCAAAGTGACGGTTTCGTAGGCTTTTGCTTATAACTATTACTTACTGAGCTAACCGCTTATCGCAGCTTCTCTCAAATGAACACGTATTTCTTCAGTCGGTCAAAGGCCTCGATGAGCCTTGACTTCGGCAGGGCAAGGTTCATGCGGATGGACTTGGGATAGATGAAGTCCTCGCCGTTCTGCCAGATAACGCCGCAGCGCACGCCGCGGTGCTGAAGCTCCGTTATGCTTATGCCGTGCTCGGCGCAGTAGCCCGCGCAGTCGAGGAAGAGCATGTATGTTCCCTGCGGCCGCTGGCAGCTCACACCCTTGAAGTTCGCGTTTATGAAATCACAGGCATATTCAAGGTTTTCATCAATGACGCGGCACATTTCGTCCGCCCACTCCATGCCCTCCGGACTGAAAGCGCCGATAAGCGCGTGCATGGACAGGACATTGCACTCGTTGTAATGGCTCATTTCGCCGCGGCGGACGACGCGGTCACGCAGATATTTATTGTAGATGATATGGTAGGAGCCGACAAGCCCAGCCAGAGAAAATGTCTTGCTCGGCGCGTAGAAGGCAATGACGCGGTTCCTTGCGTCCTCGGAGACGGACTGCGTCGGGATATGCTTGTGCCCGGGCATGATGATGTCCGACCATATCTCGTCGGAGATAACGATGCAGTCGTTCGCGGCGTAAACCTCCATCGCCCTTTCTATCTCCCAGCGTTCCCATACTCTGCCGCAGGGGTTGTGCGGCGAACAGAAGATAGCGAAGTGGATGTTGTTCTCCTTTATCTTTCTGTCCATGTCCTCGTAGTCCATGCGCCAGATACCCTGCTCATCGCGCTTGAGCTCGCTGTGGACTATGACGCGCCCGGTGTCGTCCATCGTGTGCGTGAAGCCGACGTAGGTGGGGGAGTGGATGAGTATCTTGTCCCCGGGCGAGGTGAAGCTCTGCACCGCCGAGCTCACGCCGCCGAGCACGCCGTTTTCGTAGCCGATGTGCTCCGGGAGCAGCCCCTCAACGCCGTTGCGCGTGCGCTGCCAGTTTATGATGCTGTCAAAGTATTCGTCCGGCAGGGCAAAGTAGCCGAAGTTCGGCATTTCCATGCGCTTGAGTATCGCATCCATGGCCGGGGGCGCGGCGACAAAGCTCATGTCCGCGATCCACATCGGGATCGCGTCAAAGCCCTCGTCGGGCTGAACACCCTCGAAGGGTATCTTGTCAAAGGCCAGAGAGTCCTTGCCGTGCCGATCGAGCACCGTTGTAAAATCGTATTTCATTTCTAAGCCTCGCTTTCTGTGTGTCGCTTATCTGCCGTCCGTCTTGCGGCAGCTGAAGAGTATTACCTGCCGCTCCTTTGCGATCTCGCGCAGGAGCGCCATTGCCTGTTCAAGGCGCGTCTCGTCAAGGTTCACGAGCGCGTCGTCTATTATCAGCGGACAGGTCTCGCCTTCGGGCAGCGCAAGCTCGCACACCGCAAGGCGCACCGCAAGATACATTATGTCCAGCGTGCCCGCGCTCAGATACTCCGCGTCGCGCGCCACAACGTCGTCCTTCGTGCGCGCCTTCGCCGTAAAGTCGCGGTTTATGAGTACATCGGAGTAGCGCCCGCCGGTCACGGCGGACATGTAGTCCGCGGCGACGCGCCCGAGCTCCGGGGAGAAGCGGCTCTGTATCTCGGTGTCCGCTTCGCGCAGCGTGTCGATGGCGAGGTTTATCGCGTCGTACTCGTCGCAGATAAGCTCGTACTCCTCCTTCATGCAGCTCAGGCTGCTGGAAAGGACGAGCGGGTCGCCCATCGCGGCGAGCCGTCCGTTTATCCCGGCGATCTGCTGGCTCAGCCGTTCGGCCTCGCCGCGCGCCGCTGTCAGCTCGCGCCCGAGCCGCGCGGTCTCAGAGTCGCCGGAGGCAAAGTCAAGCTCGCCCAGCGCAGATTCTTCGAGCCTGCTCTGCATACTGCGTGCGCTCTCATAAGCGCGGCGCGTGTGCAGCTCCTGCTGCTCGGCTTCCTTCGCGCTCTCCCAGAGCTGCTCGTAGTCCTCCAGCGCCGCCTTTATCTCACCGGTCGACCGCGCCTGGTATTTCCTCAATAGCGCCGTCTGCCGTTCGAGCGCTGCTGCCGCCGCGCCGCGCTCCTTGCCGTAGCGCAGCAGCATCACTATCGCGCCGACGCAGAACACCGCCGCGGCGATCATGAACGCAAGCACGTCAAGGCTCGTGTACAGAGCCGCCGCCGCGACTGCCAGCACCATCAGCACTATGCCCCACAGGGGCTTCGGCTTCTTTGCCGCCGCGGCGCGCAGTTCCGCGAGTTCATCAAGATCGGTCTGCGTTTCCGCCTCGAGCTCTCCCGGCTCGCGGCTGCCGAAGGGGCTCGCGCCCAGCTCCTCGCGCCGCTGCGAGAGCAGCGTCATTGCCGCGTCGTGCTCCTCACTGCTGCGCTGAAGCTCCGCGCGCCCGGCGTTCAGCCGGTCGAGCGCCTCGCGGCGCTGGCGGCGGCGCGCGTCCGTGACCTCCTGCTCAAGCTGGGTGCAGCGCGCCTTCGTCTCCTCGAGCTGCTTTTCAAGGGACTCGACGTCCCCGATAGAGCCGCCCATGTCGTCGAGCCGGCGCTGGGTGTCGTCCATCTTTGCCTCAAGCTCTGGCAGCATGCCCTTGCGGTTATAGCGCCTCTTGCGCTGCCATGCGCGCAGCCGCTCGTCAGCTTCGCTGAATGAACCGGATTCCTCGCCCGTGGAGACTATCGCGTTTATCCGCTTTTCAAGCTCCGGGCTTCCCGAGACGGCGACCGTCCCCTGCGCGATGAACGCGCTGCGGCGGAACACGTCCTTTGATACGCCCGTCAGCATCTCCCCGGCGTTGCTGCCGTTGAGCTCCTTCACCGGGACGCTGCTGCCGGTGTACACCGCGGAAAAATCCTTCATCGGCGCGCTCTTCGTGCGCGTCCTGCGGGTGATGGTTATATCGCGCCGGTCGGCAGTCAGCTCCATGCTGCCCTCCATCGGTGCGCCCGACCACGGGGCGTAGCGCAGCTTGTCGGGCAGGTAGCCCGCGCGGGCGCGCTCCGAGGAATCCACCCCGTAGAGCATCGCCATGATGAACGCGCACCATGTGGATTTGCCGCTTTCGTTCGGCGCGTATATGATGTTCAGCCCGTCGTGCAGGCTCAGCGTCTCGTTTTCCAGCTTTCCGAAGGACGCCGTCAGCTTATTGATCTTCATGCTTTGCGACCTCCTCCATGTTGTCGAGCGCGGCGAGCCCCCAGCGGGCGGCCTGCTCTATGCGGCGGCGCTGCTCGTCGTCGCGCGCCGCGTCGTATTTTGCCCGGAGCTTCTTGAGAAAGAGTCCGCGCAGGGTGTCGTCCCCGGCGCGCTCCCATACGCTGCGGCGCAGACGCGTCTCGTCGCGCAGCTGTAGCTCGAAGAACAGCTCTTCAAGGTTATAGTGCAGGCGGCTCAAGTCGGGGCTCGTGTCCGATTCGCCTGTGAGGATGATGCGGTACACGTCCTTCACCGTTTCGTCCGGCAGCGAGGTGTGTATCGCAAGCAGCGGGTCGGTACCCGTGACGTCGATCTTCAGTATCTCGTACCGGCGGCTCGCAATGCACACGGGCTCCAAGCTGCATTCGCCGTCGCCGAGGGTGACGATGCTCACGGTCTTTTCCCCCGTCTCGTCAAAGCCGCGCCCCTCCGGGCAGCCCGGCCATGAGTACCATGTGTCCCCGGCCTTTTTAAGGCCGCTGGCTTTATGGACGTGTCCAAGCGCGACGTAGTCCATGCCGCTGGCTCTGAGCTCGTCCTCGCTTATGGGGTCGTAGGCCGAGTCCTTGACGCCCACATCGCCGTGGATGCACAGGACGTTCAGCAAACCGTCCTCATGCTCGGCGTGGAGGCCGCGCAGCATTGCACCGCTGTGCTTATCGGTAAACGCCGCGCCGAACACGCGCGCTCCGAGCTCCGGCAGCGTGACTGCTTCAATGTCCCCGGAGGTAAACACGTGTACGTTCTCCGGGAGCTTGAGGCGCGCGTAGACGGATTTTGGCGAATAGAAATCATGGTTGCCGGGGGAGATGAACACCGGCGCCGCGATCTGGCTCAGCGAGCGACAGAGTTCCTCGCCAGTTTCGTAGTATGTATTTTCACTGTCGAGCAGGTCGCCCGCGAGCAGCACAAGCTGCACGCCCTCACGGCGCGCAAGCTCGGCGATCCGCGCGAGCAGTGCGCGCTGCTCTCCTCGGCGGATGGCGGCCTTACCTGCCGGGAGCCCCTCAAATGGGGAGTCAAGGTGCAGGTCGGCAGCATGGAGAATTTTTATCTTGCTCATGTCAGTCTTATCCCTTCGGCGCTCAGGCACCTGCCCGTCTCCGGGTCTATCTCGAATATGCAGCCCTCGAGCTTTGCCGGTCCCTTCGCGGCCTCATAGCGCCGCGGCGGGTCGCCCATGAATTTGCCTATGCTCTGCTCCGGGTCGATGCCGAGCACGGAGTGTACCGCGCCCGTCATGCCGAGGTCGGTGATGTAGCCCGTGCCTTTCGGCAGCACGCAGGCGTC
>CAKTKV010000066.1 GCA_934572355.1 uncultured Oscillospiraceae bacterium | reverse complement strand
GCGCCACTCCGCAGTGGTTCTGCTCTGTCGACTCCTTTAAGGACGAGGCCATTGCCGCCTGCGAGAACGTCCGCTGGCTGCCCGCATGGGGCAAGGACCGCATGGGCGCGATGATCCGCGAGCGCAAGGACTGGTGTATCTCCCGTCAGCGCCGCTGGGGTCTGCCCATCCCCGTGTTCTACTGCGAGGACTGCAAGAAGCCCGTCTGCACCGAGGAGAGCATCGAAGCTGTCGCGAGCCTGTTTGAAAAGGAAGGCTCCAACGCATGGTTCGAGAAGGAAGCGGCGGATATCCTGCCCGCCGGCTTCAAGTGCCCGCACTGCGGCGGCACGCACTTCACCAAGGAGACCGATACTCTTGACGGCTGGTTTGACTCCGGCTCCACCCACTATGCTTCCATGCAGCGCGATCAGGGCTTCTGGCCGTCCGACATGTACCTTGAGGGCGGCGACCAGTATCGCGGCTGGTTCCAGTCCTCCCTGCTCGTCGCAGTCGGTGCGTTGGGCAAGGGCGCACCGTATAAGGAGTGCCTGACCCACGGCTGGACGGTCGACGGCGAAGGCCGCGCGATGCACAAGTCCCTCGGCAACGGCGTTGATCCTGCCGATATGGTCAAGGAATTCGGTGCTGATATCGTCCGTCTCTGGGCAGGCTCCGCCGATTACCATGTTGACGTCCGCTGCTCCGAGACCATCTTCAAGCAGCTCAGCCAGAACTATCTCAAGTTCCGCAACACCGCGCGCTACTGCCTCGGCAACCTCGACGGCTTCGATGCTGACGATCTGGTCGCGCCTGCGGATATGCTTCCGCTCGACCGCTGGGCAATCACCAAGCTCAACGAGCTGATCGGCGAGGTCGCCAAGGGCTATGACGATTATGAGTTCCATACCGTCTCCCACGCGATCAATGACTTCTGCGTTGTAGAGCTTTCAAGCTTCTATCTCGATATCATCAAGGATCGCCTTTACTGTGAGGAGAAGAACGGCCTCAAGCGCCGCAGCGCCCAGACCGCTCTGTACCTGATCCTTGACAGCATGACTAAGATGTTTGCCCCGATCCTCGCCTTCACCTGCGATGAGATCTGGCAGGCCATGCCGCACCGCAAGGGCGACGATGAGCGCAACGTCCTCTTCAATGTCATGAACAAGCCCTTTGAGGACTATGCCCTGAGCGATGAAGAGATGGCGCGCTGGGATAAGCTCATTGCCCTGCGTGACGATGTCAACGGCGTGCTTGAAGCCGCCCGCGGCGCAAAGCGCATCGGCAAGCCGCTTGAGGCCGCTGTCACCCTGCGCGTGAAGGACGAGAGCGCGAAGGAAGCGCTGGATGAAGTTCGCTCCATGAACCTCTCTGAGCTCTTCATCATCTCCAAGTGCCTTATCGCCGAGGACGGTGAGGCCGACGCCGACGCTGTCACCGGCACCGGCGTGAAGAACCCCGGTCTGGAGATCTCCGTCACCGAGGCGCCCGGCACGAAGTGCCCGCGCTGCTGGATGCACTCTGAGGCTCCGCAGGAAGGGACCGGCCTGTGCCCGCGCTGCGCCGCAGTCGTGGCGAAGCTCTGAGCCGCCGGTAACCGGCTTCATCCATTCCACGCGCCGGGCTTTCCGTCCGGCAGATAGGAGATCAATATGCTGTATTCAATAGTCGGCCTGCTTGTTATCATTCTGGATCAGGCAGTGAAGTACTGGGTCCAGAACACCCTGTTCGGTACCGATATCGTCAAATTCATCCCCGGCGTCATAAGCCTTGTGAACGTCCATAATGACGGGGCTGCCTTCAGCTTCCTGAGCGGCAGCGGCGCGCGCATCTATTTCATCATCGCCACCGGTATATTCACCGTGCTCGTCATTATCGCGCTGGCAACGAACTTTGTCTCCGGCAAGGTTTCCCGCTGGAGTCTTGTGCTCGTCACTGCGGGCGGCCTGGGCAACTGCATTGACCGCGTTATCTACGGCTATGTGCAGGATATGTTCAAGGTGGAGCTGTTCAATTTCGCCATCTTCAACGTTGCCGACATTTTCATAACCGTGTTTGCCATCGTGTTCGTCATCGCCATGATCTTTGAAAAGCCTGAGGATGACGATCTTGAGGACGAGGAGTTCGAGGATGAAGAGGACGAGGAGGAAGCTCCTGCACGCCCGAGCCTGCGTGACAAGCTCGGCGCTATGAAGAAGGAAAAGAACGCGGCTCCCCGCGCTGCGAAGAAGAGCCGTCAGGCTGAGTATGAGGAGGAGTACGAGCGCTATAAGGCACAGCGCGAGACCCGCTCCGCAAGACCCGCCGCTCAGACCTCCGCGCCGAGAGCGCAGCAGGTCGACCAGTCCGACCCCTTTGCCGAGTGGGAAAGAGCCAACGCCAGAGTGGAGACCCAGCGCTCGAGCAGCTATGCTGCAAAGGCCATGGGCAGCGACACGCCGAAATATACCCCGCCCGCAAGACAGACTGCCCAGCAGTCCGCTCCGCAGCGCCGTCCAGCGGCTGAGGCACAGGAGTATACCCGCGCTGCCGCTCAGCCCGCGCAGAGCTATGCACGTCCTGCGGAGCAGTCTGCTCAGACCGCTCAGCCCACACAGCAGGCGGCAGCGCAGCAGCCTGTCAGACAGAGCGCACCCGCCCCGCAGAGAGCTGCGCAGCCCACGGCACCCGCGAAGAGCAGCACGGAATTTGACCTTGACGATATACTCAACGAGTTCAAATAATGGACGAGGGCGTAATACAAATAACAATCGAGGAGAGCGGAGAACGTATCGACGCTCTCCTTGCCCGTATTCTGCCGCAGTATTCGCGCAGCCAGCTCCAGAAGTGTCTGGACTCCGGGGCGGTACTGCTTGACGGCAGGACGCTGAAGAAGAATTACCGCGGAAATGCCGGTGACGTGATCGAGCTGTTTCTCCCGGAAACGCAAGACATTCCGCTTGAAGCGCAGGATATCCCGCTCGACGTCGTCTATGAGGATGCTGATATCATCGTCGTCAACAAACCCCGCGGCATGGTAGTCCACCCGGCTCCGGGGCACCCGGACGGCACGCTTGTGAACGCGCTGATGTACCATTGCGGGGACAGTCTCTCCGGCATCGGAGGGGAGCGGAGACCCGGCATAGTTCACCGCATCGATAAGGACACATCGGGGCTCATCGCCGCGGCGAAGAACGACGCGGCGCACAAGGGACTGTCGGCACAGCTGGCGGATCACAGCCTATATAGAGAGTATGAGGCGGTGGTCAACGGCCACATGCGCGAGGACTCCGGGGTCATCAACAAGCCCATAGGCCGCCACCCGGTCGACCGCAAGCGCATGGCCGTGACGGAGAAGAACTCAAAAGCCGCCGTCACGCACTGGAAGCTGCTGGCGGAGTACAGGGGCTATTCGCACATTCAATGCCGCCTTGAGACGGGGCGGACGCATCAGATACGTGTTCACATGGCCAGTATTGGCCACCCGCTGCTTGGCGACGGACTGTACGGCGCAAAATGCCCGGACAAAGGTCTGGAGGGTCAGTGCCTCCATGCACGGAGACTGCACCTGATCCATCCGGTGACGGGTGAGCAGCTGCGTTTCGAATCGGAGCTGCCGGAATATTTCACCGGAGTACTCGATAGGCTTGGGACGATAGAAAGAAAAGGGGAGACGGAATGAACAAGAATAAAATCATCGGCATCGTTATTGCACTGGCAGTTGCGGTCGGCGTGCTCGTACTGGCGGCAAAGCTGATAAGCGGCGCGATAAGCATTGTCAGCGGCGCGTTCAACGCGGTGCTCGGGATCATCGTCATCTTTGCGCTGGTAGTGATAGTCGTGTGGATGTTCCTCTACGCGGCGAAGAAGAGATAAAATAAATATAAGATACGGCCTGCTTCAAGGCATCAAAAATGCACCCGCACACTTTACATGTGCGGGTGCATTTTTTGAACCGAGTCAGTTCGCGGCGGCGCGCTTTGCGGAGAGCCGGTCTATAAGCCCGTTTACCAGATCGCGTGCCTTGCGTGACAGCCATTCGCAGAGAGGGTAAAGCGGGAGCGACATCAGCAGGGAAGCGGTGAAGGAGATGAGCGCCGTCGGGATAAAATAGATGTAATTTGAATAGTAATCGGCGACGTTTGCCGCGACGATGGGATAGAGAATATCGTCCGGGATCGCGGACAGCAGGAAAATATAGAGCGAAAGCTTCGAGATCCCTTCCGTGCACTTGAGGAGGAAGACGGGGCATTTTTCGGTATCAAGAGCGCTGAGCCCGCGGAAGAGCAGGAAGCAGACGAGCAGCACCTGATAGTTTTCACAGCCGTAATAGCCCACGCGGGAACCGTCCCCGTGCAGGTAAAACACGTCGTACACACTGAAGACGACGAGCAGACCCGCCAGCCACTTGAAGTAGAAGGAGGCTTTCTTGGACGGGGCGTATTCGCAGCAGTACGCGCCGAGGAGATACATGGTCACCGGGTAGAGATTTTTCCACCAGACGGAATAGAAGTGGATATAGGAATTTAACAGCGAGGGCAGATGCGACAGGGCAAAAAAGCTGAAGATCAGCAGCAGCTTCTGGCGCTTCGTCTCAAGGGCGTGGTACATGGCGTTGAGGAACGGGATCAGCAGATACAGCCCCGTGTACAGCATCAGATACCACGAGTACCCACAGCCGGAAAAATTGGCGATGTCTCCAAAGAAACTGCGCACGGTCAATTCAGTGTGAAAATGCACAGTTCTGAAGATTATCGTAATGACGCTGATGACAAAATACGGGATCAGGATATGCAGATAATTCACATAGTATTTCACAGTCGGCTTTTTCTTGTTGAGCAGATAGCCTGAGAGCATCAGGAACAGGGACAGGCAGCCCATCAACGGCAGCCATAAGCCCATCATTATATAACCGCCGACGCCGGTTATCGGCGCTGCGGTGAACTTGCCGTTCTCAACACTGTGCAGACACAGCACGAAAAATATTGCCAAGCTCCTTATTATATCGAGAGACGCGTTTCTTTTCATGCGGGGGGCTCCTTTTCTGCTGTCTTTATTTTACCACCACGTTCTTTTCACCGAGCAGCTCTTGAAGCTCCGCGACGAGCCCCTCATGTATCAGGCAGCGCGTGCCGATACGCTTTTTCTCCCTGTCGCAGTAGATTATCATCTGCTGCGTACCGGGGAACATGGTGAGGATGAGCTTGATGCGGTCGAGGATCGGGTCGTCTTCGCTCTCGAGCTTGACCCAGAGCTTCTTTTCCGCAGGGGGCGGCGCGCTGCTGCCGGGGGCGTTCATGTCCGATAGCGGACGGATGGACTCGACGACTATCTGCGGCTCCTTCTCATCGCGGATCGAGACACGCCCTTTAATGACGAGAGCGGCATTATCTTTGATGTATGCCCCGCCGGAATCAAGAGCGCGCTGGAAAGCCATCAGCTCCATGGAACCGGTGTCGTCCTCAAGCTGGATATAGCTCATGAGGGTGTTGTTGCGCGTCGTCCTCGTCTTGGAGGAGGCGACGACGCCCGCGACCGTCACGAGCTGGTTATCGGCAAAGCGGTGCTCACCGTCGTCGGAGGCAAGGTCGCCCAGCAGCGTGCCGAGCGGGACCGCGCCGATCCTGCGTACGGCGTCGCGGTAGCCGTCCATCGGGTGGCCGCTGAGGTAGAGCCCGGTCGTCTCCTTTTCGAGCGCCATCTTTTCAAGGGAGGAATATTCCTCGATATCGGGTATCTTTATCACCGCCGGGGCCTTTTGCCCGTTATCGGTAAAGTCCCCGAACAGGTCGAGCTGGCCGGAGATGTTGTCCCGCTGTGCCTGAGCGATACTGTCGATTATCGCACCGGAGACCTGAATGAGCGCGCGGCGCTTATAGCCCATCGAGTCGAACGCGCCGGCCTTTATGAGGTTATCTACGGCGCGGCGGTTAAGTTCGCTCCCGTTCATGCGGCGGCAGAAATCCTCAAAGCTCTGGAACAGGCCGCCGCGCTCGCGCTCGGCGACAAGGCCGTCCACCGCGCCCCAGCCCATGCCCTTGATGGCGACAAGGCCATAGCGTATATTCGAGCCGCTTACGGTGAAGTGCGCGCCGGATTCGTTGACGTCGGGCGGCAGCAGCTTTATGCCCATGTCGCGGCACTCGGCGATGTATTCGGCGATCTTCGCGCTGTTTTCAAGCACGCTCGTCAGCAGCGCCGCCATATATTCGGCGGGGTAGTGCCGCTTCATGTAGGCCGTGCGGAAGGCGACGATGGCATAGCTCACGGCGTGGGCTTTGTTGAAAGCGTAGCTTGCAAAGTCCAGTATCTCGTCATAGATGCTGTTTGCGACCTGCTCGCTCACGCCGTTTGCGACAGCGCCGGGGATATTGCGGCTCGGATCGCCGTGGATGAACGCGACGCGCTCAGCGTCAATGACCTTGTGCTTTTTCTTCGACATCGCGCGGCGGATCATATCCGCCTGACCGAGCGAGAAGCCACCGAGACGGCGGAATATCTCAATGACCTGCTCCTGATACACGATGCAGCCGTAGGTGACCTCAAGTATCGGGCGCAGCAGCTCATGCTTGTAGGTGATCTTCTCCGGGTGCGCAGAGCACTCGATGAAGCGGGGTATGCTGTCCATCGGGCCGGGGCGGTAGAGGGAGATTATAGCGGTGATATCTTCAATGCTCTTCGGCTTGAGGCCGGTGCACACGCCGGTCATGCCTGTGCTTTCAAGCTGGAACACGCCGACGGTGCGCCCGGCGGCGAGCATGTCATAGGTCGCCTTATCGTCCTCGGGCGCATCCTCAATGCGGAAGCCCGGCTCACGTCGGCGCACTAACTGCACCGCGTCGTCAAGCACGGTGAGGTTGCGCAGGCCGAGGAAGTCCATCTTGAGAAGGCCGAGCTCCTCAAGCGTCGTCATCTGGTACTGGCACACGACGGACTCGTCGTTCTTTGCCAGCGGCACATATTCGTACACCGGCTTCTCGGTTATCACGACGCCCGCCGCGTGGGTCGAGGCGTGGCGCGGCATACCCTCGAGAGCCCGTGCAACGTCAATGAGCCGCTTCAGGGTCTCGTCACTGTCGTACATTTCCTTGAGCGGCTTTGACAGGCGCAGGGCCTCATCAAGCGTCATGTTCAGTGCGCCCGGCCCAGAGGGGACCTGCTTTGCGACAGCATCCGTCTCCGCGTAGCTGACGGAGAGCGCCCTGCCCACATCGCGCACAGCGTTGCGCGCGGCCATAGTACCGAAGGTGACGATCTGCGCGACATGGTCATTGCCGTAGAGACGGCGGACATAGTCGATGACCTCGCCGCGGCGGTTGACGCAGAAGTCCACGTCGATATCCGGCATGGACACGCGCTCCGGATTCAGGAAGCGTTCAAAGAAGAGACTGTATTTTATCGGGTCGACATCGGTGATATGCAGGCAGTAGGACACGACGCTGCCCGCGGCGCTGCCGCGCCCGGGACCGACGGGGATGCCATTGCGCTTGGCATAGCCGATGAAGTCCGAAACGATCAGAAAGTAATCCACAAAGCCCATGCTGTGGATGATATCGAGCTCATATTCAAGCTGGGAGTGTACCTCGGGTCTGTCGGCAAAGCGCTCAGCGAAGCCCTTTTCGCACAGCTTTTTAAGGTACTCGTAGCTGTCCGTCTCCCCCTCGGGGAGCTTGAAGCGCGGCAGGAAATAGTGCCCGAACTGAAAATCGTAATTGCAGCGCGCGGCGATATCGACAGTGTTGTCCGCCGCCTCCGGTACCTCCGGGTACAGCGCGCGCATCTCCTCCTCACTCTTGAGGTAGAGCTCCTGCGTCTCAAAGCGCATACGCCCCGGGTCGTCAACGGTCTTGCCCATCTGGATGCACATGAGCACGTCCTGATAATAGGCGTCCTTTTTCTCGATATAGTGCGCGTCGTTTGTCACGACAAGGGGGATGCCGGTATCGCGGTGCAGACGGATAAGCTCGCGCCCCGCGGTCTGCTCGTCCTCAATGCCATGATCTTGAATTTCAAGATAGAAATTATCCTTCCCGAATAGCTCTTCCAGCTCCAGCGCCTTGGCCTTTGCAGCCTCATAGTCCCCGCGGATGAGCCGCTGGGGAATGTACCCCGCAAGGCAGCCGGACAGACATATAAGCCCCTCGGCGTGCTCGTGCAGAATCGACCAGTCTATGCGCGGCTTAATGTAAAAGCCCTCGGTGAAGCCCGCGGAGACGAGGTAGCAGAGGTTGCGGTAGCCTGTCTCGTTCTTGCACAGGAGGATCAGGTGGGAATAGTTATTGTCAATGCCGTGCTCCTTATCGCTCATGTTGCGCGGCGCGACATAGACCTCGCAGCCGATGATCGGCTTTACGCCCGCGGCTTTGCACGCACGGTAGAAATTGACCGCGCCGTACATTACGCCATGGTCGGTGATCGCGACGGCGTTCTGCCCCAGCTCCTTTATACGCTCCGCCAGCTTTTCGATGCGGCAGGCTCCGTCGAGCAGGGAATACTCGCTATGCACATGAAGATGAACGAACGACATATTTTTATTCTTCCTCGGGCTTGAAGCCCATTATCTTTTTGAAACGGTGGTTGAGGCAGCTCTTTGTCACCGGGGGAT
>CAKTKV010000065.1 GCA_934572355.1 uncultured Oscillospiraceae bacterium | reverse complement strand
CATGGGCGGCGCGCTTGCGCTCGCAGCAATGAAGAAGGTCGGCGGAGATAAGGTCGCCGTAGCATGCAGCAGTGAGGAGAGCACCGCCGCAAAGGCGGCAAAGCTCGGCTGCGCCGCCGCACACGCGGAGGAAATAATAGCTGACAGCCGCTATGTCTTTTTAGGCGTTAAGCCGCAGATGCTGCGCGCCGTCGTGCAGAGTCTCGAAAAGCCGCTGCATGAAGCGGACACGGTGTTCGTGTCGATGATCGCGGGCGTGAGCCTCGATACGCTCCAGCAGCTGCTCGGCGCGGACAAGAAGATCATACGCATCATGCCTAACACGGCCTGCGCCGTCGGTCAGGGCGTGCTGCTGGTGTGCGCGAACGCAAATGTGACCGCGCAGGAGCTGGCAGAGTTCGAGACGATGATGGAGCACTCGGGCGTTGTTGACCGCATCGATGAAAAGCTCATAGACGCTGCAAGTGCGGTGTCCGGCTGCGGCCCGGCCTATGCGTATATGTTCATCGAGGCGCTTGCCGACGGCGGCGTCAAGTGCGGCCTGCCGCGCGCAAAGGCGATACGCTACGCCGCGCAGATGCTGCTCGGCAGTGCCGAGATGGTGCTGCAGTCCGGCAAGCACCCGGAGCTGCTGAAGGACGAGGTATGCAGCCCTGGCGGCAGCACGATCGCGGGCGTCGCCGCGCTCGAAGCGCACGGCTTCAGAATCGCCTGCATTGACGCTGTTGATGCAGCATTTGAAAAAACGAAGAAGTTAGGTTAACTCAGCTCATAACAATTCCCCCGGCCGCTCAGTCAGAGCAGCCGGGGAAATTGTGTTATCGGTGCAGCCGCTCAGTCGTGGCAGTGCTCGCAGTCGTGGATCTGGAACTTCTCGGGATCGTAGGCGATGCCGTTCTTGTCATAGTAATCCTTGACGGCGGCGCGGACTGCTTCCTCGGCAAGGACAGAGCAGTGGATCTTCTGAGGGGGCAGACCGTCAAGCGCCTCGACGACCGCCTGATTGGAAAGCTCCAGCGCTTCCTCAACGGGCTTGCCCTTGATAAGCTCGGTCGCCATGGAGCTGGTGGCAATGGCGCTGCCGCAGCCGAAGGTGTTGAACTTGCAGTCGGTTATCACGCCGTCCTCCACCTTGATATACATACGCATAATGTCGCCGCACTTGGCGTTGCCAACCTCGCCGATGCCGTCAGCGTCGTCCATCTTGCCGACGTTGCGCGGGTTCTGAAAATGGTCCATGACCTTATCGCTGTAAAGTGCCATATTTATATATCCTCCAGTATCAGTGTAATGAATGTCAAATCAGTTATGCTCATATAAGGTGCTTGCGCTCGCCCTTTTCAAGCTCGTCCCACACGGGGGACATGTTGCGCAGGTACTCGACGACTCTCGGGACGACCTCAATGATATGGTCGATCTGCTCCATGGTATTGTACTCGCCTATCGACAGGCGCAGGGAGCCGTGGGCGACCTCATGCGGCAGGCCGAGCGCGAGCAGGACATGGCTCGGGTCGAGAGAACCGGAGGTGCAGGCGCTGCCGGAGGAGGCGCATATACCGTTCGCGTCGAGCATGAGCAGCAGGGACTCGCCCTCGATGCCCTCAAAGCACATATTGACCGTGCCGGGGACATGGTGCTCAAGGCTGCCGTTTATTTTGCTGTGCGGAATTTTGCCGAGCTCGGCAAAGAGCTTATCGCGCATCGCGCACATTTTTGCGGAGTTCTCCTCCATATTATCGCAGGACTCCTTGAGTGCCGCCGCCATTGCGGCGATGCCCGCGACGTTCTCGGTGCCGGCGCGCTTGCCGCGCTCCTGAGCGCCGCCCTCGATGAGGTTGAGGATGGGGATGTTCTTTCTCACATACAGTGCGCCGACGCCCTTGGGGGCATGGAACTTGTGCCCGGAGATGGAGAGCATGTCTATGTTCATCTCCTCGACGTTTATCGGCATGTGCCCCGCGGCCTGAACAGCGTCGCAGTGGAACGGGACACCGCGCTCACGGCAGAGCGCGCCGATCTCCTTCACAGGCTGCACGGTGCCTATCTCGTTATTGGCAAACATGATGGTGACAAGGCAGGTATCCTCGCGGATGGCCGCGGCAAGCTCGTCAAGGCGGACGACGCCGTCCTCATGCACATCGAGCAGAGTGACCTCGAAGCCCTCCTTCTCAAGTCTGGCTAAACTATGCAGCACAGCATGGTGCTCAAACTTGGTGGAGATAAGGTGCTTCTTGCCCTTGCGCGCACCGAGACGGGCAGCGGAGAAGATGGCCTGATTGTCGGCCTCGCTGCCGCCTGAGGTGAAGATTATCTCACGCGGGCTTTTTGCGCCGAGACAGTCGGCTACGGTCTGTCTGGCCTTGGCGACATCCTCTGTCACCTTCTGGGCGAAGGCGTAAAGGCTCGAAGGGTTGCCGTAATATTCGGTCAGGTACGGCATCATCGCGTCAAGCGCGGTCTTGCTGACGCAGGTGGTTGCGGCGTTATCGGCGTATACGAACATGTCTTTTTATCCTTTCAACTTACTTTTTATCTTTTCTCCATTTATCTCCGGTGAGAAGATCCTGAAGCGTTATCCCGTCAAGGTAGGCATTGATGATCTCGTCAAGCTCCATCCACATGGGTACGTTGATGCACTCGCCCGCGCGGTCGCACTCGACGCTGCCGGCCTTGATGCAGGACACGGGCGCGAGGTTATCCTCAACGCAGCGCAGTATCTCCCCAACGCTGTACTCCTCCGGCTTCCGGGCAAGCTTATAGCCGCCCTCCTTACCGCGCGTGCTGTCTATGAGCTCGGCCTTCTTGAGACTGCCGACAATGGCTTCCATATACTTCATGGAAGAATCCGTCCTGTCGGCGATAGTCTTGAGGGAGACATAGCCCTCATCGGTGCGCCTCGCAAGGTCGACCATAATACGCAGGGCGTAGCGCCCCTTTGACGTCACATTCAAGAATGACCCCTCCTCTGCGGATTATTATTCCCGGAATTTTGAGGCATTGCCTTAATTCCTACAAATTTAATATACCATAAGATTACTGGGAATTAAATTGGACAAATTACACAAAGTTATACGCGTATAATTTTGCAGTCTGCCGGGTTTGCGGCAGACTGCAAAGCATGCAATATAGTATTTATTAGAAACTGAGCTCGCCCTTGATAAGTCCTACGCCGACGGCGAAGAACTCACGAAGAGCATAGTGCGTGAAGCCGTAGCCCGTGGAGGACGCCGGTATGCCGCTGAAGCTCAGCGCCGACACGTGCCGCGCCGTCGCGAGGGCGCGGAAGATGTGAAAGTCATTCGTGACGATGCCGATGTTCTCCGCCCCTGCCGGGAGCAGCTTGAGGCTGTTCTCGATATTGGTCAGCGTGCTGGTGGACTTGTCCTCAATGAGCACCCGCTCGGGGTCGATACCGTACTTTTCGAGGTTGCGGCGGATGCACTCGGCCTCGCTGATGCCCTCGTCGTCACCCTGCCCGCCGGAGGCGATGCAGACAGTATCGGGGTTAGACATGAGATACTCCGCCGCAGCGTCGATCCGCTGCGCAAGCGCGCCGCTCGGCTGTGTGCCGTTGACCTTCGCGCCAAGGACGATTATGCAGTCGAGCCCATCTTCGGGCTTCACAAACGCGCCCGAGCAGATAAAGCACTCCGCGAACACGAACACCGCAAAGCCCACGGCAAGGCAGATATGCACTATCTTCAGGAGCCTGTCCGAAAACGGGAGCGGCTTTCCGGTGCGAAAGCTGCGGTCAAAGATCACAAAGCGCGCGATGCACGCAAGTCCTGCCAGCAGCCACAGGAACAGCAGCGACTGCCCGAAACGCACGGCAAAGCCCATGCCGAAATAATACAGCAGGCAGAGGATGCCGAAGATCAGTATGAGAATATTTATAACGCGGCTGTGTTTCATATCGCCGCCTCCTTATCTTTATTACCTTTCTCTATTATAGACGGCAAAAAATGTAAAAAGTGCCATATAACTTTTTGTTATTATTTTACCACGCATTCACTTTCATGTCGATAGCTGCCGGAATTGTTGACCAAAGGGCAGCCTAAATAAATATGTAAAAAGCAAGCCTTTTAGGTTTGCTTTTTTGTTCGCCTCATGGTATATTAAAATTAGGTATTTCGGAAACCGTACAATCAGACACAGAGAAAGGAAGATGACCGTGAATAAGCTGAAGAAAACATTGTCCATACTGCTCATAGCCGCTTTTATGCTCAGCGCCGCCGGGTGCAGCATGATCGACTACAAGAAGGCCGAAAAGCTCAAGAACAACGGTGACTACGCCGCCGCGCAGGAGATGTACATCGCCCTCGGCGATTATAAGGACAGCGCAGAGCTTGCCGACGAATGCGGCTATCAGCTGGCGAAGGCCGCTTATGACAGCGAGGATTACGAGACTGCCGCCGGTCTCTTCGATAAGCTCGGCAGCTACAAGAATTCAGCCCAGCTAAAGCAGGATTGCGACGATCATATACTCAGCGCAAAGCTCGTCGGCAAATGGGTGTCCGGCAATGTGGATATAGCAGAGCTCGTGCAGGCTGTTTTTGACGCGCTCTCCGGGAGCATGGATGTTGCCGCATTATCCGCCAACTGCGATTTCAGCAGCTGCGTCCTCGTGCTCAAAGCCGAGTTCACTGACAGCGGAACATTCATTCTGGGCTACGATGCCTCCGCATTTGTCGACCCGTTTCTTGCTGCTCTCAAGGACGGTTTCCAGATAACGGTGGAGGACTCCCTGCGTCAGTCGATAGCCGACAACGGCCTTACAATGGAGGACGTGGAGGCATATTACGGCACCTCCGACATCGATGAAGTATTCGCTATCGAGTCCGGAATCACCATCGGGGACTACTTTGATACCCTCGTCTCCCGCGACACGCTCGTATCGATATATGATTCGATGAGCTTCACCGGCGCGTATAACGTCGAGAACGGCGATATCACCCTTACCTTCGGCACCGAATCTGAGACTGCCGCCTACGACACCGGCAGCGACACCTTCTCTATGAGCGGAGAGGGACTGACTGAAGGCGACATTACCTTTGCCCGTGAGAAGGCCTGAGCAGGTATAACAGCATATACAGCATATACGGGCGGAACCTCGGCGGTTCCGCCCGTGGGTTATCAATAATCAATTGAGAATGCCATCTTGCAAAAAGGCGGTGCTGGTGCTACAATACGGCTGAAAGATATCACCGTCCTGCGGGAGAAGCTCGGTGGGATTTTTTAACCGGTGTCAGTTAGATGCAATTAACCGTTGTGACTTCTGCCTGAAGTTCAAAGACTAAATACACGGAGGCGTATAACAATGGAGATAAAGCATTTCGGAAACGCGCAGGGAAAAAGCGTCATGCTGCTGCACGGCAACCTCATGTGCTGGCGGCAGTTTGAGGATATTATACCGCTGCTGGAAAAGGACTACTCCGTCTACGCCGTGAGCTTTGACGGCTTCGACGGCACGGGAAGCACGACCTACACAACGGCTCAGGCTCAGGCGGACAAGCTGGAGGACTATATCCTCGCCAATCTCGGCGGGCATCTGGACATGCTGTTTGCCGAGTCCCTCGGCTGCGGGCCGGCTGTGCTTTTGAAGTCCTCCCAGAATGTGCTGATAGAGCACATGATCCTCAGCGGGCCAGAGTATCTGGACTTCGGCGTGCTGAATGGGCTGATACTAAAGATAATGCCGCAGAAGCAGTACAAGACGGCACGGGACAAGATGATGCCCGCATGGGCGCTGCGCTTCATGGGGCAGACGGAGCAGGGCATGCAAACCATGATGAGCCGCATTCCGGATAAGATAAGCCTTGAATCCGTCCGCGCGACATGGGCGGCGGGGCTGTACCTCTACCGCACTGCTTTCCCGGTGCAGCCGTCGGCTGACGTCGCCTGCTGGTACGGCGAAAAAGAGGGGCACATGAAAAAGGCCATCGAGCTGCTGCGTCAGGCGTACCCGAAGCTGACAGTCCGCTGCTTTGAGGGCTTCGGCCACGGCGGCATCATCAACCATCCGGAGCTGCTGGCAAAAGAGCTGACGCAGTTCATGAACAAGTGAAATGAGCAGTTATAGAAATAAGGAGATTTTACTATGAGGATTTTAGTATTCGGCGCAGGCGTTATCGGCTGCAATCTTGCGAGGAACCTGTTCCGCGCTGGAAAGGACGTTACCCTGCTTGCGCGCGGCGCTTGGGCGGAGGAGATACAGAAGAACGGTCTGCGGATAAAGGACAAGTTTTCACCGCGCATGTCGGTCACCCGCATCCCGGTGGTGACTGAGCTCAAGCCGGAGGATCAATATGACGTCATCTTTGTCGTCATGCGCTATACGCAGGTCGGCTCTATCATGGATATTCTGCGCACGAATCTGACAAAGAACATCGTCTTCGTCGGCAACGATGTGCGCGCGGAAGAGATCGCCGCCATGCTGCCGGAGAAGAACGTGCTCTTCGCCTTTGCGCTCTCCGCGGGGCACCGCGAGCGTGACTACGTCGCGTCCATCGACCTCAAGAAAATCACCATCGGCCAGCTTGCAAGCGCGCCGTCAAATGAGGAGCTTATCAGGCAGATATTTGACGGGATGAAATTCAAGGTGGTCTACCAGCCGAACATGGGCGACTATCTTCTGTGCCACGCGGCGTTCGTTGTCCCCGTGGCCTTCGCGTGCTACAAGACCGACGGCGACCTGAGAAAGATCAAGCACGACACGGCATACCTGAACCGGCTGATAGACGCCAACATCGAGGGATACCGCGCCATAAGGAACGCCGGGCACGAGATACTTCCGGATGACGACAAGGAATTTGAGGGCGCGGCATACCGCAAGACCTGCCTGCGCTTCTTCAAGCTCATGTGCGCGACGAGCCTCGGCAAGCTCTGCGCCGCCGACCATGCCATGAACGCTATAGGCGAAATGAGCGCGCTGAACCGTGACCTGAAAAAGTTCTTTGACAAAACTGGGACGGAATACCCGGTATGGCAGGAGCTGGAAAAGGACACAGGAAGCTATCTTGAGCAGCCCTGACAGACGACGAGAATGTTATAGGAAATCCCGCTGTGGTCATTTCACAGCGGGATTTGCATTTTCATATTACCCCATCAAAAACTCATCCGCATAGCGGCAGAATTCCTCCGGGTGGATTATGACAAGCTCCGCGTGCGCCATTTTCGGGAATTTGCGGATGCGCGCCTGCGGGAAATAGCGCTCGATAAAGCGGATGTTGCCACGGCGATCATGCTCCTCGTCCTCGCCGTACCAATAGGCAAGGGTCGTGCCGCACTCAGCGGGAATATCAGGCAGGGCAAAGTTGTTGCCCGACCAGAAGACATTGCGTATAGTCCGGTCGGAATAGGTTTTGAGGTAGCTCTCCATGGCGTCATACTCCTTTACGGGGTCATGCCCGGGAAGAGTGAAGCGCCCAGGGGGAAACGCCGCTTCCAGAACCTTGCGGCTGTTTGCCGCGATCTTAAAGAACAGAATATCGCGCGCGAGCACCAGCCTGCGCAGCAGATAAGAAAACTGATAGGGCGTGATGCCGCCGTCGATGATCGCCCGGCTGACGGGTATCTCTCCCAGCGCCAGCAGGCGGGTCAGGCACGCACCGCCCAAGGAACAGCCGTAGGCCGCGTCCAGCCGGGCGACGCCATGGGCTTTCAGATACGCCGTTACTTCCTCCACAGTCTGCTCCACAGAGACAAAGTCACCGGGGTACTCAGGCTGATGGCCGTCATACACGACTTGGAAAACGTGCCACTTTTTGGAAAGCAGCGCGATTGTCTGCTCAAACACCCATACGGGCTCCGCCGTGCAGGGGAAGAACAGCAGCGTCCGCTCATGCTCCTGCCCGTGTTCAAATATCTGCATGGTGCATACCTCCGGCTTTACGCGGTTAGATGACGCTAACCGGCATTTTTCAAGAATGCCGCGTATCTCGGCGGCAGTTAAGATGGCATACGTATCGTAGCAAAAATCCCCGCCCATGTCAAGACAACAGCGGGCATTGAAAGCCGCTTGGAACCTGCACGGCTCAAAAGCCTTCCCCCCTCAAGGGGAAGGCTTTTTACACCATGTATCAATGTATCAATTTTTTGAGTATAGCTTACTCTGCCGTTTCTAATTCGCAGAACTTCGCTATCGCGGCGTCGATATCCGCGGCGCAGGAGGCGGCGATGGCCTCGTCGCCCGGCTGAAGGGGATAGAGCGGCGCGCGCACGCTGCCGATATCCGGCGCTCCGCGCAGACGGAGTATCTCTTTTATCATAGCGTACATGTTCCCCTGCCCTGAGCACATCTTATAAATGATGTGGCAGCAGGCGTCCTGTATAGCGCGCGCGGGGATGATGTCCCCGGCGCGGACAAGGGCGTATATACGCTCGTACAGCTCCGGCATGACGGAGTAGGTACCGCCGATGCCGCCGACCGCTCCCGCCGCAAGCCCCGAGAGAAGCTGTTCATCCGGGCCGTTGAAGACTATCGCGCCCTCGTCGCGCCACATCTCGATGTCCTGTATCGGCATGGAGGAGTTCTTCACGCCGATCACGTTCGGCACGGAGAGCATCGTGCGCAGCAGGGAGCTGTTAAGCCCCGTACCAG
>CAKTKV010000064.1 GCA_934572355.1 uncultured Oscillospiraceae bacterium | reverse complement strand
CCGCTCTCGCGGTACATGAGATAGAGAATGAGCAGAAGGATGATGTCGTCCGTTTCCAGCTCGCCTATCTTATCCGGCAGCAGCCGCCCTATATCTCCAAGCCCGTTGAGCAGCCCGCCGGGTGCGAGCTCCGGCGGCTTTGGTCTCACCGGCAGTGGCGGCTGCCGCCGCGGTATCTGCTCCCTCGGCGGCGCGCGCCGCTCCTCCCCGCTCTCCGGGAAGCGCTCGACGCGCCCGCTGTTTCCCTGATAGCGGTTAATCACTGCCGTCTCCTCCCATCTCGCCCATGGCTATGCGCGCTATCGACGCAAGCCGGGCAAGCTTGATGGCTTTATCCATCTTGCTCCTGCGCTTTTCGGACAGGTACGGCTTCATCGCCTCCAGCAGCGCGCGCTCCTGCTTTTTCTCTCCCGCGCCCGATGAGAGAGCGCGGCTCAGGCGCGCGAGCATCGCCGGGTCGATGGCGCTGTCGCTGCCGCCCAAGCTCTGCATGAGTGAGTCCAGCCCGCCGCCCGAGCTCTTCGCTTCCTTCGCCGGTTCGTCACCGCCGCCCATGAGCGACTTTGCCAGCCCCGCGATCTTCTCCATCTGCGCAGGGTCGCCGAGTATGCCGTTTATTTTGTCCTCAAGCTCGCTCACGGCGCTTCACCTCCCGTTTACTGCGCTGTGCGCCTAATTTTCCATCATCCGGCGTACACTTTCCGCGAGACGCTTTCCCTCCTGAGTGCTCAGCATGGAGCTGAGCAGACTGCGCAGCGCTTCGCCGTCGCCGCTTTTTGCGGCCTGCTCGACGGCATTCGCGTCGATGAGCTTTGCAAGCTTCGCCCCGTCCTCGGACTCGGCAAGCTGCTTTATCTGCTCGGTCTTGCCGCGGCGCTCAAGCTCCCGGCCAAGCTGTTCAAAATTTTGCATTGCATCTCACCCCTGTTCGTTTTATTATATTCACAGTAAGCGCCCATGATAATTGCAAAAGGATCAAATATATGAAAGTTGCCGTTTTTTCCGATACCCATTCAAACAACGAGCTTATGCTCGAAGCCGTTCGCCGCTGCCGCCCCGACGCCGCAATACACCTCGGCGACCATGACCGGGACGCGGTAGAGCTGCGGCACGAGTTCCCGGGGCTGCCGGTCTACAGCGTCTGCGGCAACTGCGACCTGATGCCGCTCGCTCCGGAAAAGGACGTCGTTCAGCTCGGTCCGGTCAAGGCCTTCATCACGCACGGGCATTTGTATAACGTCAATTACGGGCGCGTGGATTCGCTCGTCTACGCCGCGCAGGAGGCGGGCGCGCAGCTTGCCATGTTCGGTCACACGCATCAGGCCTACTATGAGCAGATAGGCGGGGTGCAGGTCCTGAACCCCGGCACCGCAGGGCGCGGCAGGGAACTGACCTGGGCGCTGATTGAGATATTCGATAACGGTGCTTTCGCCTGCGAGATACGCAAATTATAAACCGCAACGAAAAAAACGACTGCTTCCCCGAAAGAGGAGGCAGCCGTTTTAAGTTCTGATGAATATCTTACACCGTGAGCTTCTCGCGGAACAGCAGTCCAGCGGCGCGGCGGTGGAGTCTGTCGAGCAGCCACGCGCAGCCGGTGGCGGTACAGATCGTAAAGACAAAGCACAGCGGAGTCACGATGAAGGACGGGAGCACACCCGCGGCGATAGGCTGAAGCGAGGATTGCAGCAGGGAATTTATCGGCGTGTGTACGACGTAGACGCCGAAGGCGAGCTTTCCGAGCGCGGGAAGCGGAGCCTGTCCCAGCACCCTCTGCGCCGACGGTAAGCGGAAACAGACGACGAGCAGCAGGATAGATGCCGCGGCCATCAGGAAAAACACGAAGGTGCACTCCGGCATCGGGAACTTGAACAGGAACCACGCCAGCAGCGCAAGCGCGATACGCGCTCCGCGCTTATCCAGAAATTGGAAGTGCTCCGCATTCTCCGCGTACAGCCGCACAAACACGCCCATGACGCAGAACGCGATCCAGCTGAGGTATTCCGAACGCGGGAGCAGGAAGAGCGCGACGGTTGCAGCAGTGATAATCAAAGCAGTCACGGGCTTCACCCGGTATATGACGCAGCCGAGCAGGTAGCAGATAATACTCGCGATGAAAAACTGCTGCATCGACCACATTGTGACGTTGTAATTTGCCTCAAACAAAAACGCGTCGCGGAGGATATAGATAAGGTTATACCGGAAGCCGTCGCTGATGACGCGGTGAGCGTACTCATCCGGCGTGTGAAACAGCCATGTCACGCAGTACGCCCCGAGAACGTAGACCACGCCTGAGACGAGCAGGAAGAGCGAGAACTGGACATAGCGCTTCACGGTGTACCTCGCGAAGCCGCGGGCGCTGAACCTGCGCGGCTTTGCGGCAAAGAAGCCGAGCAGCACACAGAAAAACAGCACCGCAGTTTTGGCATTGAGCAGAAACGGAATGTACGAGGTCGGTGGGGTCACCCAATAATCGAGCACCTGCGGGCTGAACGTGTCGAGCGTGTGGATAAACACCACGTGGAAGATTGCGATATACCTTGCCGCGTCTATCCATTCTACACGTTTCATGACCTCACATCCTTTTTTCGTCTAAGCTTTCTTAGATTATATACAAGCACCGCTGATTTTGCAAGCGTGCAGTCATACCACGGCCTGTGCAAAAAATCCCACACAACGAAAAACGAGATGCGCAAAAACGCATCTCGTTGTTTCTTTTCAATTAAGCCATCTCGTTGAGCTTGCTTGCCATTGCGGACTTCTTGTGTGCCGCGTTGTTCTTGTGCAGCAGACCCTTGCCGGCCGCGCGGTCGACTGTCTTAACAGCAACTTTATAGGCACTGACGGCATTGTCACGGTTGCCTTCGGCAACGGCTGCGTCGAATTTTTTCATCATGGTCTTGAGCTCGGTCTTATCAGCGCGATTCTTGGCTCTGAGTTCCTTGGACTTAACGTCTCTCTTTGCAGAAGATTTAATGTTGGCCATGCTTCAATCGCCACCTCCTCCTATAAAATTGAGTCTACATCGACTCGCGTTTAGAGATTATATCAAAGAAAGCATTGAAAAGCAAGAGGTTTTTCAAAATTTCTCAGCATTTTTCTCATATTTTTTGCTGTGCTCATCTATTGTGGAGTTTCCGGGGAAGAATATACAATATCTTGATTTTTTCACGGAGGTAATTATGGCGGCTGGATACAGGACAGACATGGCGGATGAGGCGCGCAGCCTGTGGAACCGGAGCGCTGGGGAAAGCACGGAGCTTCCCGGCGTCATCGCGCGCGAGGAAAATTTAGGCGGGCTGGATGTGACCGCCGTCGAGATAACCGATGAGGAGGGTGCACACGCGCTCGGCAAGGCACCGGGGAAATATTTCTCGCTCGACCTGCCGGTGCACTTTGACCGCGGTGCGGAGGGCTTCACGTCCGCCGTCGGAACACTCGCAGCGCTGATAAGCAGGTGCGTTCCTGATGGCGCTGACAGCGTGCTCGTCGCGGCACTCGGGAACCCCGACATCACGCCCGACGCGCTCGGCTCTCTCGCGGCGGGTTCGTTACTCGTGACACGGCACTTAAAGAAAAGCGGCAGCCCGGGCTTTGAGAGCTTTTCCTCGCTCGCTCTCTGCCGCCCCGGTGTGCTCGGAACCTCCGGGATAGAGACAGCCACTCAGGTGTCCGTCCTGTGCCGGGAGCTTTCGCCTTCGCTCGTCATCGCCATAGACGCCTTGGCCGGCACGGAGGCCGACAGGCTCGGCCGCGCGGTGCAGGTATCCGACGCAGGGATATCCCCCGGCTCCGGCGTCGGCAACGACAGGCAGGAGCTGAGCCGCGGCAGCCTCGGCGTGCCGGTGGTGTCAATAGGCGTACCGACAGTGATAGACGCGGGTCTCTTCGGCGGCAACGCGCTCTCCGGGATGTTCGTCACGCCGCGCAGCATAGACTCACTCGTCCGCAGCGGCGCACGCGTGATCGGCTACGCGGTGAACATGGCGGTGCACCACCTCAGCATCGCGGACATTGACGCACTGGTAGGCTAATGCCGAAAAGAGCCCGTCTTTTACAGACAGGCTCGTTTCGGGTAATTTCAAAAATTAAATTACACAGCGCGGGTGACCTTGCCGCTGCGCAGGCAGCGAGTGCAGACGTAAACATGCTTGGGGCTTCCGTCCACGATGGCCTTGACGCGCTTCACATTGGGCTTCCATGCACGGTTGGATCTTCTGTGGGAGTGGCTGACCTTGATGCCGAAGGTAACGCCCTTATCACAAAATTCGCACTTTGCCATAGTTTGAAGCACCTCCTTGCTTGTGTTTCGCTGAATAGACAGCTTTTATATAATAACAGAACCGCCGGGCAATTGCAAGAACAAATTATGTAAATGCGCAAATTTTCTTTCTGCCCGGTAAACAGCCGCGCTTTCCGTTGCTTTTCGTCGGATACTGTGATATTGTATCTACGGTGCTTCTTTTGAAGTACCGGGCGCTGCACAACGGCAGGCGGTTGGCTACACCACCCGAAAGGGGGTGAAGCACATGCGTTTGACAATAACTCTTACATTAGGCAGACTGATGTTTCAGTTTATTGTAAAAAGCAAAAGCCGCCACTCGGCCAAGTGACGGTTTTTGACATATTGTCTTAAGCTTCCACTTTCAAAGAGCTAACCGCTTGTCGCAGCGCTCTTTCTGTATATTATTATAGCCGCAGCCGAGAAATATGTCAAGAACCGGCTGCGGCAAAATGTTTATACCCGCCAAAACACAAAAGCTGTTGCCAAATACGCCGGAAACGATTAAAATATAATATGAGTAAAAGTATCTCTCAGGAGGCTGTGCACATGAAACGTAACGGCAACTATTCCGTAAAGCTGAAAACGATCGTGGAGGCTCACGACCTTCATCCGCTGCACCTTTCAAAGGACTATGAGTCCGCGCTGCTGACGACTGCCGATATAAACCGCCCGGCTATGCAGCTCACCGGCTTCTATAATTACTTCGACCCGAAGCGCCTGCAGATCATGGGGCGCGTCGAGAGCACATATCTTGATACGCTTTCTTCCGAGGAGCGCCGCGCCGCGTTCGAGCGCTTCATGCAGTACGATATCTCGGGACTTGTGATCTGCCACAGTGTGCCGGCCTTCCCTGAGTGCATAGAAATGGCTGAGAAGTACGACCGCAATGTGTTCATCACGCATGAGGACACCTCGGAGTTTCAGGCCGACGTCATCACCTCCCTGCGCAAGCACCTTGCCCCGCGCCTGACGACGCACGGCGTGCTCGTCGAGGTCTACGGCGAGGGTCTGCTGCTCATCGGCGACAGCGGCATCGGCAAGAGCGAGACGGCGCTGGAGCTTATAAAGCGCGGCCACCGGCTCATCGCGGACGACGCCGTTGAGGTAAAGCGCATCAGCAGCGACACTCTCGTCGGCTGCGCCCCGGAGCTCATACGCTACTATATGGAGCTGCGCGGCATAGGTGTTATAAACGTCCGGCACCTCTACGGCATGGGCGCCGTAAAACCGGAGACGAACATTGACCTCGTGGTCAGCATGGAACCTTGGGAGGATGGCAAGGCCTACGACCGCCTCGGCCTCACGAATGAGACGGCGAGCTTTCTCGGCGTGAGCCTGCCGCAGGTGACGATCCCCGTCCGTCCCGGCAGGAACCTTGCCGTTATCATGGAGCTTGCCGCGATGAACAACCGCCAGAAGAAGATGGGCTACAACGCCGCGGAGGCGCTGACCGCCGAGCATGACAGAGCGATAGACCTCGGACTGCTATGATTGGAGAAGCATAAATGGAACAGCTTGAAATCGCCATTGCCGAAATAAAGGAAGCCATGCCCGGCCTTGAGCTTCGGGAGAATGAACCGATGAGCGAGCACTGCTCGTTCCGCATCGGCGGCCCCGCGAGAGTGCTCGCGATCCCGTCGGACGTATCGAGTCTTTCAAAGATATGCTGCCTGCTCAAAAAGCACAAGCTTGCCCCGTACATAATCGGCAACGGGACGAACATCCTCTTCCCCGACGAGGGCTTAAATGACCTCTTCATCATCAGCACCGCGAAGCTCGGCAAGCTGTTCATGATCGGCGAGGACGCGATCTACGCCGAAGCCGGCGTGTCGCTTGCGAAGCTTGCGGGCTTTGCGCAACAGAACGGCCTTGAGGGGCTGGAGTTTGCCTCCGGCATCCCCGGCAGCGTCGGCGGCGGGGTGATAATGAACGCGGGCGCATACGACGGTGAGCTGAAGGACGCGGTCGAGAGCGTCGTGTTCTACTACCTGCCTGACCAGAGCCTGTACGAGATGCCGCATGACAACTGCGCCTTCGGCTATCGCACGAGCTTTTTCCAGAAGACTCCCGGCTGCGTCATCCTCTCCGCCGTGTTCCGCCTCAAGAAAGGCGACGGCGAGGCCATCGCCGCGAAGATGCGTGAGCTCAACCAGCGCCGCCGCGATAAGCAGCCGCTCGACCTGCCCTCCGCGGGCAGCGCCTTCAGGCGTCCCGAGAACGGCTACGCCGCCGCGCTCATCGATGAGGCGGGGCTCAAGGGCTATACCGTCGGCGGAGCGCAGGTGTCGGAAAAGCACGCGGGCTTTGTCGTGAACACCGGAAAGGCGACCTCGCACGATGTTTACGACCTGATGATGCACATAAGAAAAACCGTATATGAGAAGTCCGGTACGGTGCTTGTGCCGGAAATGATAATCCTGCCGCCTGACTACGCCCTGTCGGATAACGGCCCCGAGGTCCCGCTCAACCGCGTGACCAGCGGGCTTGAAGCGGAGCTGAACGCCGCGGCGGCGCAGGAGACACCGGAGAGCTGAACGGGAGAGATAAATGGATTTTTTGATTATCACCGGCCTGTCCGGGGCAGGCAAGAGCCGCGCCGCGGACGTGATGGAGGATCTGGACTACTACTGCGTGGACAATATGCCCGTCGCGCTCATGCCGCGCTTTGCCGAGCTCTGCATCGCCACCGGCGGGCGCTATGAAAACGTTGCCCTCGTGACGGACGTGCGTGAGAAAAACGGCTTCGGTGAGCTGCTCAAGACAATCGACCAGCTCAAGGAGATGAACTGCAGCGTACGCATCCTGTACATGGACGCGGACGTGCGCACCATCGTGCGGCGCTATAAGGAATCGCGCCGCCCGCACCCGCTCGCCACGCGCGGCACCTCGATCGAGGACGCCGTACACAAGGAGATGGATCTGCTCGCGCCGATACGCGAGCGGGCGGACTTCATCGTCAACAGCTCGACCCTCACCCTCGGCATGCTCCAGAACAAGCTCTTCTCGCTCTTCGCCCCAAATGGGGAAAAGCGCGAGATCGACGTGACCGTCATGTCCTTCGGCTATAAGCACGGCCTGCCCATGGAGGCAGACCTCGTGTTCGACGTGCGCTTTCTGCCGAACCCCTTCTATGTTGAAGACCTGCGCCCGCTCTGCGGCCTTGACCGGCCCGTGGCGGAGTTCGTGTTCAGCTACCAGCAGACGCGCACCTTTATGGAAAAGATACAGGACATGCTCGATTTTCTGCTGCCGATGTACATTGAGGAGGGTAAGCTCTCCCTTACCGTCGCCATTGGCTGCACCGGCGGGCACCACAGGAGCGTCGCCATCGCCGCGGCGCTCACGGACTACCTCGTCGCCGACGGGATCCGTGCCGTCAACGTCAACCGCGATCTGGACAAGTAGGAGAGGCCGCTATGTCGTTTTCATCCCGCGCGAAGGCCGAGCTGTGTCAGGCGCGGCCCGACCGGAAATGCTGCGCCGTCGCCGAGAGTTACGGCGTGCTGCTCTACTGCAACACCTTTTCCGCAAATGAGATACGCGTTATCACCGCAAGCCCGGAGTTTGCGTCCCGTCTGCCGAAGCTCTTCCGCAAGGCCTTCGGCGTGAACTTTGACAGGCTCCCGCCCGAGGGAGCCGAGGGCAAGCGTACGCTCTCGATAACCGATGCGGATAAGCTCTCTGCGATCTTTGACGCCTTCGGAGCCGACCGCGGCGCAACGCTGTCGCACCATATAAACTTCGGCGTCATCGAAGAGGAATGCTGCCGCGCGTCGTTTATCCGCGGCGCGTTTTTAGCGGGCGGCAGCGTCACCGATCCGGAGAAGCGCTACCACCTCGAGCTTGCGACCTCGCACCGCAGCGTCAGCCGCGAGGCGTATTCGATTTTGCTGGACATGGGCTTCAGCCCGAAGGAGACGGAACGCGCCGGGAACAGCCTGCTCTACTTCAAGCAGGCCGACGCCATTGCCGACTTCTTCACGACGATCGGCGCAAGCGGCACAGCCATGGACATCATGACCGCAAAGGTCGAAAAGGAAATGCGCAACACCGTCACCCGGCAGATAAACTGCGACAGCCACAATGCCGACAAAACCGTCGCCGCCGCGCAGGAGCAGATGAACGCCATCCGCCGTATCGCGAAGGACTATGGGCTTGACGCGCTGCCTGAGCCGCTGAAGGACGCCGCGCTCCTGCGCATCGCAAACCCCGAGGCGAGCCTTGCAGACCTCGCTACTCTGAGCTATCCCCCGGTGACAAAGAGCTGCCTCAACCACCGTTTCAAAAAGATAATGGGCTTCAAGCCCGAGGAAGAATAAAAA
>CAKTKV010000063.1 GCA_934572355.1 uncultured Oscillospiraceae bacterium | reverse complement strand
CACCCGGACGGCGACCGCGGCGTGCGCACGCGCTGCTCGGACGACCTGCTGTGGCTCGTATGGGCGCTGTGCGAATACGTCGAGGCCACGGGAGAGGCGGAGCTGTGCTCCATCGAGGAGCCGTATCTCTCCTCCCCGCCGCTGAAGGACGAGGAGCGCGACCGTTATGAGCGCCCGGAAAAGTCCGCAAAGAGCGCGGCGGTGCTTGAGCACGCCCGCGCGGCGCTCGAATGCTGTATACACCGCGGCTTCGGAAGGCACGGGCTGCCATACACCGGCAGCGGTGACTGGAACGACGCGCTTGACAGAGTCGGCGGGGAGAGCGTGTGGCTGGGCTGGTTCTTTGCCCACTGCGCCGCGCGCTTTGCGGAGCTGTTAGAGCGGCTCGGTGCCGATGGCTCGGCGCGGTACAGGCAGTACGCTGCCGAGGTCGGGGGCGCGGCGGACGCGGCCTTCAACGGGAAATGGTACCTGCGCGCCCTCTATGCCGGCGGGGAAGCGCTCGGCGGCGGGGAGCGCATAGACTCTGTGGCGCAGAGCTGGGCGGTGCTCTCGGGCTTCGGCTCGGAGACGCGCGCCGCCGCGGCGATGGATTCGGCGCTGTTCCGGCTCCGGGACAGGGAGCACAGGCTCATAAAGCTGCTCGACCCGCCTTATTCAGATACCGAACGCAGCCCAGGCTATATCACCGGCTACGGCGAGGGCTTCCGCGAAAACGGCGGACAGTACACCCACGGGGCGATATGGCTCGCCATCGCGGCGCTGCGCCTTGGCAGAAGCGCCGAGGGTACGGCAATGCTCGAAGCGCTGCTGCCGGAGACGCACGATGCGCGCCGCTATCAGGCAGAGCCATTTGTGCTGCCGGCAGATATCTGCACGGCAAAGGGGCACGAGGGCCTTGCGGGCTGGACATGGTACACGGGCTCTGCGGGCTGGTACTTCCGCGCGGTGACGCGGGAGCTGATGGGTCTGCACATGAGAGACGGGAGGCTTTATATAGAATCCCCCGTGCTGCCGGAGTTTTCCGTGCGCTGGACGGACGACGCAGGGCGCACTCACACGATAGAGCGCACACCCGGCGGGATCACCGTGGACGGTGAGAGTTATGGCGGCAATGGGATAGGGTGAAGCAGGAGACTATAACTGCGCAGGAAAACCTACGTTTTTATCCTCTCAGTCGCCTGCGGCGACAGCTCCCCTTGAGAAACAAGGGGAGCCAAGGGCGAGGACTGAGATGCGCCTTAAATTTCCTGCAATTAACAAATAGTTCTACCATTTTAAGTCAGCGGGTGGTATAATTTGATAAGAAAAATCGCGGAGGTGCCACATGGAATTTAACAGAAACGAGCTTATGCCCGGCGTGTTTCTGAGTCATCTGCGTTCCGACAAATTTAAGACCGCCTGCATGAGCGTCACACTGCTCACGCAGCTGCGGCGCGAGACTGCGGCGATGAACGCGGTCATACCCTTTGTGCTGAACCGCGGCACTACGCGCTACGGCGATATGGAGAAGCTGTCGCGCAGGATGGATGAGCTTTACGGCGCGGCGGTGGAGCCGGTCGTGCGGCGCATAGGCGAGATACAGTGCATCGGCTTTTACGGCAGCTTCCCGGAACCGGACTATCTGCCCGGGGGCGAGGCGCTGCTGGGCGACACCTGCGCGCTCATGGCGCAGCTGCTGCTCGACCCCGCGACGCGCGGCGGCCTGCTGCTGCCGCAGTATGTGGACAGTGAGCGCGAAAAGCTCCTTGACATCATCCGCAGCCGCATGAACGACAAGCGCAGCTACGCCCTCACGCGCTGCATAGAGGAGATGTGCTGCTATGAGGACTTCGCCGTCAGCCGCTTCGGCAGCGAGAGCGAGGCCGAGAACATCCACTACAAGAAGCTGACCCGGCATTACCGCGAGCTTATCCAGACCTGCCCGGTCGAGATATTCTACTGCGGCAAGACCGACTTCAAGGCCGTGTCCGCGGCAATGCGCGATGCGTTTTCCGCGATGCCGCGCGGAGAGATAGATTACGACATCGGCACCGACCTGCGCATGAACGCGGTGGAGGATCACGTCCGCTTCGTGGAAGAGGAGATGGACGTGACGCAGGGCAAACTCGTCCTCGGCTTCCGCCTCGGCGAGTGCATGGAGGAGCCGGACATCCCGGCGCTCTATGTCTTCAACGCCGTCTACGGCAGCGGCGCGACGAGCAAGCTGTTTATGAACGTGCGCGAAAAGCTGTCGCTGTGCTACTATGCAAGCTCGATCCTGTCTTTGCAGAAGGGGGTAATGTTCGTCTCCTCGGGCATCGAGTTTGACAAGCTGGACGCTGCGCGCGATGAGATACTTGCGCAGCTTGACAGCGTCCGCCGCGGCGAGATCACCGACGATGAGCTGCGCTCGGCGAAAAAGGCCGTCGCCTCCGACCTGCGTGCGGAGCAGGACAGCCTCGGCGAGCTTGAGGGCTTTTACCTCTCACAGGCGATCGACGGGCTTGACTACGGCCCGGCGGAGCTTGCAGCGCTGGTGGAGGACGTCACAAAGGAGGACGTTCAGGCCATCGCCAAATCGATAGAGTGCGACCTTATATACTTCCTCAAGGGAAGCGGAGAGGAGGACGGCAGCGATGATGAAACTGCATGAATACCCCGAGATCGGCGAGAAGCTTTACAGCACGGTGCTCCCGAACGGGCTTGAGATAAGGGTGATACCGAAGAAGGATTTCTCCACCTGCTATGCCGCGTTCATGACAAATTACGGCGGGGCGCACCGCCGCTTCACGATAGACGGGCGCACCGTCGACACGCCCGCAGGCGTCGCGCACTACCTCGAACACAAGATGTTCGACCTGCCGAACGGTGATAACGCGCTGAGCATACTCTCGGCAAACGGCGCTGACCCCAACGCCTTCACCTCAAGCGGCGTGACCTGCTATTACTTCCAGTGTACCGAGGGCTTCGAGGAGAACCTGCGCATGCTGCTGCACTTTGTGTCCACCCCGTACTTCACGGATGAGACGGTCGCAAAGGAGCAGGGCATAATCGCGCAGGAGATACTCATGGGCGAGGATAACCCCGGCATGGTCGTCTACTATAACCTGCTCGGCCTGCTCTATGACCACCACCCGATACGCGACCGCGTCGCCGGGACGGTGGAGAGCATTTCCCATATCACCGCGCAGACGCTTTATGACTGCCACCGCGTTTTCTATGCCCCGTCGAACATGGTCCTCTGCGTGGAGGGCTGCGTCGACCCGGAGACTGTCGCGCGCATTGCGGAGGAGGAGCTGCCGAAGGAGCGCGCGGAAGTTCCCACGGCGGACTTCGGCGAGAAGGAATCCCTGCTTCCGCGCGAACGGCTCTGCCGTGTGCAGGGCGAGGTCTCCGCACCGCAGTTTTTCATCGGCGCAAAGCTCGACTGCGCAGAGCGCGGCGAGGCTGCGCTCCGGCAGCACCTTGTCGCCGCGCTGTGCCTGAGGATGCTCTGCGGCTCATCCTCCCCGTTCTACACGAGGCTGTACGCCGACGGGCTTCTCAGCGTGAACTTCGACTATGAGACGGATTTCTCCGCCGGGACGGGAACGGTCATCATCGGCGGCGAGAGCCGCGAACCGGAAAAGATACTCGAAGAGCTCTCACGCGAGGTCGAGCGCATCGCAGCCGAAGGCTTTGACTCTGGGAGCTTCGAGCGCGCAAAGCGCGCCTCCCTCGGTGCAAGACTGCGCGGGCTTGAGGATTTCGACAATGTCTGCGTCTCAATGGCGATGGGGCTTTTTGACGGATACTGCGCGCTCGACGCGTTCCGTCTGCTCGAATCGGTCACGGCGGAGGAATGCCGCCGCTTCGCCGCAGAAAGCCTCTGCCGCGAGAGACTGGCAATGTCGGTGATCGAACCCAAGACCATAGAAACAAAATAAGAAGGTAAAAACTATGCAGCCCCTTGTGCAAACCATCCAGCGTGATTCCGCGATCACCTTCCCGATGCTCGGGAACCTCACGATAAACCCGCCGTCCTACTTCACGGTGTTCGGCATGGACATATATTTCTACGGCGTTATCATCGGCCTCGGCTTTATCCTCGGCATACTCTACTGCTCACACAACAGCCGCCGCTTCGGCATAGATCAGGACAGCGTATATGATGTGATGATCTGGCTCATCCCGACGGCGATCATCGGCGCGCGGCTCTACTATGTGCTCTTCCGGCTGGATTACTACGTCCAGCACCCGAACGAGATATTCGCCATCCACAACGGCGGGCTTGCCATTTACGGCGGCGTTATCGCAGGGATCCTCGTGATATGGCTCGTGTGCCGCAGGAAGAAGATACCGCTCGGCGCAATGCTCGATCTGCTGTGCTACGGGTTGCTGATCGGGCAGATACTCGGGCGTTGGGGCAACTTCATGAACCGCGAAGCCTTCGGCGCGCAGACGGATATCTTCTGCCGCATGGGGCTCATCGCGCCCGACGGCAGCACGATATACGTCCACCCGACCTTTCTTTATGAGAGCCTGTGGAACCTGTGCATTCTGATCTTCCTCATCATCTTTGAGAGGAAGGGCAAGCGCAGATTCGACGGGCAGTGCATCACGCTCTTTTTCCTGCTATACGGCATTGGCCGCACATGGATAGAGGGGCTGCGCACCGACAGCCTTTATATCGGCGCAACTAACATACGTGTTTCGCAGGTGCTATCAATAGCGCTTGTGATAATAGCTCTGGCGTACCTTATCATTCAGGGACGCCGCGAGCACCCGCCGGAGAAGCTATATGTCAATCGCGTTATGCAGGAGACGGCAGCAGACGGCGGCGTGGAAGAACCCGAAACGGATAACGAAACGGAGGAAAAATAACATGGCAGATTATAAGGACATCATCACCGGCACTCTCAATAACATCGTTGGCAAGGTCAAGGAAGTCGCGGACAGCGGCGCTATCAAGGACATATATGAGCACGGCGCGAACCGCGCAAAGTCCTACGGCCAGATGGCAAAGCTCTCGCTCGAGATAAACGGCGACTCTGAGGAGCTCAAGCGCGTCTACGCCGAAATCGGCCGCCTGTACTACGACCAGGCAAAGGACGCTCCCGAGGGCTTCTTCGCGCCTCTGTTCGAGCAGGCCGCCGCGCTCGTCGAGAACATTAACTCAAAGCAGGCACAGATCCAGGCGATGAAGGATGAGTTCGCCGCCGAGACCGCTCCCGCCGAGGACGCTGACTTTGAGTCCGTCGTCGACGCCACCGAGGACGACGGCACCGCAGCCGACGACGAGGACGGCATCGAGATTGAGATCACCGTCGAGAAGGACGACGACAAGGAATAATCGATAACTCCCGCAAAGGGCACGCCGCGGCGTGCCCTTTAGTTTTCTTTATATTGAACCAAAACTGTTGCGAAACGGCGGAAAATGGATTATACTGTTAATCTGTATTTAATATACTCAGGAGAGTTCAGATGAAAGAAAAATTCCGCCGCTGTTGGGCGCTGGTGCTTGTTTTTGTGATCGTCACAGGGGTGTGCTTCCTGTTTGCCGGGCGCAAATCCGGCATGTTCATTGACGAAATATATACCTACGGCCTGTCGAACAGCCACTATGCACCGTTCCTGTCAGACATAAAGGACGGGGAAATGGTCGGCAAGACCTTCACCCGGCAGGAGCTTTTTGACTACGTCGCCGTGACGGACGGGGAGCGCTTCGACGTCGGCTCTGTCTACTATAATCAGGTGCATGACGTTCACCCGCCGCTGCACTATTGGCTGCTGAACGCCGTCTGCTCACTGTTTCCGAACACCTTCAGCAAGTGGACGGGGCTTGCGCTGAACTATGTGCTATATATGCTCACGATGTTCGTGCTGTATAAGACCGTGCGGAAGCTTGGCTATAGCGTCGGCAACGGTACTGCTGCGGCTGTGCTCTACGGGCTGAGCGTGATAGGCATGTCGACCTTCGTGATGATCCGCATGTACATGCTCCTGACGCTCCTCACGGTCGTGCTGATGTACCTGATCGTCTGCCTGATGCAGGAGTTTAAGCCGAAATACTGCATCCTGACCGGCCTTGTGCTGCTGGCTGGGCTCATAACGCAGTATTACTTTGTGTTCTACGCCTTCTTCCTCTGCGCGGCGTATGTGATATACGCGCTTGTGAAGAAGGAATATAAGGCGCTGGCATGGTTCATACCCTGCGCGCTCGTCGGAGCGTTGAGCCTGCTGCTCGTGTTTCCGGCCTGTCTCAATCATCTCTTTGCAGACCAGATCGTCTCCGGCGGGAACGCTCTGGAGAACCTGCGCAACTTCGCGCAGTACCCCGTCAGGCTCAAGACCTTTTTAGGCTTTGTGACGCACGGGCTCAAGGCGGCGATGATAATTGCGCTGCTGACCGTCATAGCGCTCGGAGTGTATTTCAGGAAGTTCAAAGCGGCGGCAAAGGACAAAAGGCTCGACCTGCGCGCGCTGGTGCTCATAGTCCCGGCGTTTGGCGTGCTCGTGATCGTTGCGCTCATCTCCCCGGTGGACGAGCCGCGGTATATCTATAACCTCGTCCCGGCCTTCGTGCTGGGCGTGAGCCTGCTGCTGCACCTGCTGGAGGAGACTTTCGGCAGCTTCGAGCGGGAGAGACTTATAAAGACGGCAGCGCTCCTCGGCATCATGGCGCTGGCGCTGTGGCAGGCGCGCTGCGTCCCGCCGGATTACCTCTACCCGGAGTACGCGGAGTATGATGCGACAGTCGCGGAACATTCGGACGATAAGTGCGTCTACTTCTCCGATAACATGTTTGAGGCCATCACGCAGGATCTGCTTCAGCTAATGGCCTTTGACGATTTCTATGTGAGCGACGATACCGATCTCACCGGCGCGCTCGACTATGTCGGCGGCGCGGACGAGTTCGTCGCCTACGTGGACATAAGCGTGTTCTGGTCGAGCGGCTACGATCCCGATAAAATTATCTCCGCGCTCGCAGACGCCTCCGATTATGACAAGGCGGAGCTGCTGTACCAGAACGGTCTGAGCGCGACATATCTGATTTCCAAGTGAGGTGCGAAAAATGCTTTCCGTGATCCTGCCTTCCTATAATGAAGAAAAAATGATCGCCAAGGCGACAGCGCGCATGGCGGAAATTCTCCAGCCGGAGAAGATCGACTATGAGCTGCTGTTCATTGACGACGGCTCCCGTGACAACACATGGGCGCAGATAAACGAGGCCGCCGGGAAGGACAGCCACGTCGTCGGCGTACACTTCAGCCGCAACTTCGGCAAGGAAGCCGCGATGTTCGCGGGGCTGGAGCAGGCGAAGGGCGACTGCTGCGTGGTCATCGACTGTGATCTGCAGCACCCGCCGGAGAAAATAGTCGAGATGTACCGGCTCTGGGAGCAGGGCTATGAGGTCGTCGAGGGCATCAAGGAGGACCGCGGCGAGGAGAGCGGGCTGCACAAGTTTGCCGCCAACAGCTTCTATGGGCTCATCAGCAAGGCCACGGGGATGGACATGTCCTCCTCGTCGGACTTCAAGCTCCTTGACCGCAAGGTCGTCGACACGCTCAACAGCCTGCCCGAGCGCAATGTGTTCTTCCGCGCGCTCTCGTTCTGGGTCGGCTATAAGAAGACCAGCGTCAGCTACTGTGTGCAGGAGCGCACCGAGGGCGTGAGCAAGTGGTCGACAAAGTCGCTCATCAAATATGCGCTGACGAATATCAGCTCTTTCTCCTCCGCACCGCTGCATATTGTCACCGTGCTCGGCTTCATCATGCTGGCGGTGGCGTTTGTGCTCGGTATCATCGCGCTGGTGCAGAAGATATCCGGCGTCGCCCTCGGCGGGTTCACGACGGTCATACTTCTCCTGCTGTTCTCGGCAAGCGTAATTATGATAAGCCTCGGCATAATCGGCTACTATATCGCCCGCATCTATGACGAGATAAAGGGCAGGCCGAGATACATCATTTCCCGTATCTGCGGCAGGGAGGATAAATAAGATGATAGAGAAGATAAAGGCGCTGTGCGTCAAGTACCGCGAGTTTCTTGTATATTTCATCGTCGGCTGCCTTACGACGCTTGTCGCCGCCGCCGCGCGCTTCGGCTTCAACTTCCTGTTTTTCGGCGGGACGCTGCACCCGACCTTTGCGCAGAACACGGCTCTTGCAATAGTCGACTGGGTCGCGGGCGTCGCCTTTGCCTACCCCACGAACCGCAAATGGGTCTTCCGGAGCAAGAACCCGAACATCCTCGCCGAGGCGGGCGGCTTTGTCGCATCGCGTCTCGCAACGCTCGGGATGGACTGGGCGGTCACGCAGCTGCTCGGCACGGTGCTGGGCATAAACGTATACGTGACGTGGTTCATAAAGTCCGTGCTCGTGTTCCTCGGCAACTATATTCTCAGCAAGCTCTTTGTCTTCAAGAAGAAAAAGGAAGAATGAAAATACACAGCCGTGCCCGTTTGATGGGTGGCCGTAAAACAGTTAATGGAGCGTATCGGTATCGATACGCTCCATTTCTCATGTCAACATGCTATGTAACGGGGGTACAGGCTCTTGGCTCTCCCGTTGGGAGAGCTGTCGCCGAAGGCGACTGAGAGGGGAAAAGCGGCATGCCGCTTTTCAATAATAAAATCAATTTCCCCCTCTCCGACCTCGCTGCGCTCGGCCACCTCTCCCAGGGGGAGAGGCAAGGGGGGCTCGCATGGTACGCTAAAAGAGAGAGGCAAGGG
>CAKTKV010000062.1 GCA_934572355.1 uncultured Oscillospiraceae bacterium | reverse complement strand
TAATTTGGCTGCGCAGAAAGGCCAAGGGCTTTATCCCCTCAGGCGCTCACGCGCCAGCTCCCCTTGAAAAAACAAGGGGAGCCTTGGGCAAGGCAGAGAACTTGAAGGGTTGCGGAAACAGGCAATTTCTGTATGATGCACAGTCTGTTATGTTTGTTAAAGCTTTCTTAATTAATTCCTTAATCTTTTGTGGCATACTGTGGGCTCGGACGATGGCCGGACTTTGTTTAATTTAAGGCATTCCGTGCCGCTCTGTCTCTTGATTTTGCATCTACCGCGTTATATAATATAGTGTGCAGTGTTATTTTTACGAGTTTTTATGAGTATATGGAGGAATTATGCGCAACATCTGGACGGTTTTCAAAACCGATATAAAATCGCTCAGCCGCTGCTTCTTTGCGATGGCGGTCGCTGTGGCGATAACCGTACTGCCCAGCCTCTATGCCTGGCTGAACATATACTCCAACTGGGACCCTTACGGGAACACGGGCAATATATCCATTGGCCTGTACTCAGGCGACGAGGGCTGCGTTGAGGACGGCGAGTTCGTCAACATGGGGCAGGACATCGTGGACGATCTGCGCGAAGCGACCACGATAAACTGGGTCGTCTGCGACTCTGCACAGCAGGCCATTGACGGAGTTTACAGCGGAGAATACTACGCGTCGGTCGTGATAGACGCGGACTTCTCCTACAAGATGTTCAACATGCTCACGAAGTGGACCGGCAAGCCCTCCCTTACATATTACGAGAACGCAAAGAAAAACGCCGTTGCGACAAAGATAACCGACACAGCGGTCGACTCCGTGCGCCGCACCGTCAGTGAGGCGTACCTTGAGGTCGTCGTCAACGCGATAATGAAGCAGGGAAACCAGATAGCGCACGACCTCAAGGACGATGAAAAGGTCACGCTGGCGACGGTCCTTGACGATGCGAAGACAACGATAAGCTCCTGCGTGCGCACGATAGATAATTTTGCCGCAGCCTCGAACGGCGGCTCGTCCTCAGACGTGACGATAGACGCGTCGCAGATAGAAGCGATAATGGACGCGATAGGCAGCAACGGCCCGTCTCTCACGGAGATAAGCGTGCAGATATATAACGCGTGCACAAAGGCTCTCCAGGCGATCAAGGATTTCAATGACTTTATAAGCGGCGCAAACCTCGGACTGAACTTCCAGGTCGGAGCGGCAGACGCGGCAAATATGATGAAGCAGCTGGCAGAACAGCTCAACGCATTGGCTGATGCGCTGAACACGGCGCATGCCGACCAGACTTCCATCAACGTTGTGGAGGACACGGCCGACCTGTGCACTGCGCTTGAGGTATACCTCAACCAGCTTGCCGACGGCGGAGCATCGGTCGATGTGGGCAAGATGAACGCACTGCTCGACGAGCTGATGGAGCACACAGCTCAGCTGGTGCCGACGGCACAGGCGCTGCAGGAGGACATCGGCGCGATACTCGGTCAGGTCAACGACACGCTCAGTGAAATGCGCGGCCTTGCCGACAGCACAGCGCAGCTGACACAGGCGATAGAGGCGACGCGCAGCTCGCTTGAGGACACGCTCGACATCGCGCGCCCGCTCATGCAGAGCGCCGGCACGAACATTGCAAACAAGCTGCGCGCGCTCGACACAATAGACACGCAGGACTACATTGACGCGCTCGTGGATATCCTCGGCGCAAATCCCGAGGTATACAGCGAATACTTCTCGGAGATGGTACAGACCTCGGTCAACAAGGTCTACACCATCGACAATTACGGCTCGGCAATGGCTCCGTTCTACTCAGTGCTGGCGATATGGGTCGGCTGCGTTATCCTCGCGGCAATACTCAAGCCACACGCACGCACTGACGGGCTTATCGAGCCCAAGCCCGCGGAGCTGTTCTTCGGGCGCTACCTGCTCTTCTTTATCATGAACCAGCTTCAGGCACTCATAATAATAGCGGGCGACCTGTATATTCTGAAAATACAGTGCGTGCATCCGGGGCTGCTGTATCTCACGGGCTTTTTCACGAGTCTGACCTTCAGCATGCTTATCTACGCGCTGGCCTATTCCTTCGGCGACGTGGGCAAGGCGGTCGTCGTCATAGTGATGGTGCTTCAGATAGCAGGTTCGAGCGGCACGTTCCCGGTGGAGCTGCTGCCGGAATTCAACCGCAGGATATACATACTCTTCCCCTTCCCCTACGCGATAGACATGATGCGTGAGTGCATATGCGGTCTTTACGGCACGCACTATATCCAGAAGCTCGCGCTGCTGCTGATATTCGCGGTGGTTGGTCTGGTAATAGGACTGCTGGTCAGTAAGCCCTTCAGCGGGCTCAACCATTTCATGGAAGAGAAGCTTGAGGAGACGGAGCTATTCTGATGACACACAACTCCACATTTATTCCGGAGGTGCCGGGTAATGAGTAAGAACAAAAAATACCATCAGTTATACGATAGGCTGCTCCAAGAGGTGGAGCTGCTGCACGAGCGTATAAAGGTCGGCATACGCCAGGGGCTGAAAATGCTTGTGATCGTGCCGCTGCTGTTCATGCTGGTCATGTTCCTGACGCAGGGCTCGAAGGGTATATTTCTCGTGCTGTGGATAGTTTCGACGTTTGTGATAGCGGCGTTTCTGATAGCGCTGGAATACGTCGACCACGGGATACAGAAGCGGCTGGAGGAGATCACCGGCATGGAAAACGCGCTGCCGGAGGATTCGGTTATGCCTGAGATAGAGATACCAGACATCGACATCGAAGAGCTGCGGCTCATCGCGCAGGAGCGCAGAAGCCAGCTGCCGCTGCACAAATTAAAAGAGAAGCTTGCAAACGAGGAAGCGCACACGGAGGCCGAGGAAGCAAGCGTGGCTGAACCCCCGAAGGAGGCCGAGCCGATAGTTGAGGCTCCGGTCATTGAGGAGACTGCCGCGGAGGAAGCTCTGGCGGATGACGAGGGCGACGACTCTATAGTTGTATCTCCGATCATCGTTGAGGAAACTGCGGAGCCAGAACCGACAGTTGACGCTCCGTTTATCTTCGAGGAGTCCGCGAAGCTGAAGCCGGAGGATGGGGATGCAGAAGCACCGTTTACCTTTGATGCGGCGGCAAAGGCGGAACCTGGCAGCAGCGAAAGCGAAAAAGAGGACGCGGAGGATGTGGTGAAGGTATGAAGAATATTTTCGGTATTTTCCGTGCGGACTTCCGGCGCATATCCAGCAGCGTTGTGGCGTCGGTGGTCATTATAGGGCTGTGCCTTGTGCCGTGTCTGTACGCGTGGTTCAATATTCTCTCGAACTGGGATCCCTACGGCCCGTCGTCCACATCGAACATAAAGGTCGCGGTGGCAAACGAGGACCGCGGCGCAAAGCTCATGGGCATGGAGCTGAACATAGGCTCGCTCGTCATGGACGGTCTGGCCGCGAACAACCAGCTCGGCTGGGTGTTCGTCGACGATCGGCAGACGGCGCTTGAGGGCGTATACTCCGGTGATTACTACGCCGCGCTTATAGTGTCGAAGGACTTCACGCGGGATTTCCTGAGCATACTCGACAATGACCTCAGGCACCCGCAGATAGAATACTACGAGAACGAAAAGAAAAACGCGATCGCGCCGAAGATAACGAACAAGGCGAAGACCGCGGTGCAGGAGCAGGTAAACAACACCGTCGTCGAGAAGGCGGCGGGCGCGATAAACACGATGAGCTCCGTGATGCGCGCCTTTGGCATCGACGCGAACGATGTGTCCGGCAGCCTGACGAGCGGCCTTGACCGCGCGTGCGACAATCTGGAGCAGATATCAAAGCTGCTGGTATCGCTGCGCGCGGTGACGGCGAATATGGACAGTCTGCTCGACGCGTCGCAGCTGACGCTAAACGACTTCGGCGATGTGATGCTGTCATCGGCGGGCACGGCTGACGTAGCCGGGACGACGGTGGTCGATTTCGCCGACTCGATGGACAGCTACAGCAAGGACACTGACATTATACTGGCCAAGATAGACGACCAGTTCAGCAATCTGCTTGACCAGCTTGAGAGAAGCGGGACAGACGAGGCGCGCAAGGATAACTACCGCGACCTGCTCAGTACGCTGGATACGGACATACTCGCGGCGGCGAATCTATCCCTCTCCGACGTTCAGACGGAAGTCCTGATGGCTGCGGCGACGGATGTGGAGGACACAATAGCATATGTCGACACGATCGAGACCAACAACGCAGCGGTGGCCAATCTCCTACAGGACGCGTCGGATAAGCTTACAGATGCGGCAATCTATCAGACCCAGATCGACAACAGCCTGAGCACACTCAACACGCTTGCGCAAGGGCTTTCGAGCGAGACGGCGAACCAGTGTTCAATGCTTCAGAACGAGGCTGACATGTCCGAGACCGGCATGCCATCGGATGAGAGCGTCGCGGATGCGGTCACCACGCTCTCCCAGCTCATCAAAAGCTTTATCGACGAGATAAACGCTTCCATGATCACCGCGCCCGGCATGGAAAACGTGCGTGACCTGGCACAGTCTCTCGCAGATAGCGTTGGCGACATCGGTACGGAAGAGGGACGCATCTCTATGCTCTACGGTACCTCCGACATCGTAAACGAGCTTTATTCGCTCAGTTCGACGCAGACCTCCATGGCCACTACGCTTACCGACCTCAAGAAGAGGACCGGCGAGCTTCAGGCAAAGGCCGCCGACTGGAAGACCTCCGAGGCAGCAAAGCAGGACGTGATCACCGCCATAGACGAGCTTGAAAAAAGCCTTGAAGCGTATAAGGCCGCACACCCCAGCGCTGCCGGATCGGTCGATTCCGCTATAGCAAGCCTTGAGAGTCTTCGCAATTTGATAACTGCGGACTCCAGTGACACGAGCCAGATCTTCGCAAAGTTAGACGAGGTAAGAGAGGCACTGTACACCGCGGCAATAACCGCGAATGACAACATCAACAGCTACATTCAGGATAAAGCCGCTACCGCAGATGCGGTGCTTACAACCGTGCGCGACATGCTATATGGCTATTCGGGCAAAATGTACGAGATTGCAGAGAAGCTCGACGGCTATCATGGCGCTATCGGCAGCATGCAGGGAACGATCTCGGATTCCGTCGCGCTGACGAACTCCGTGAGGATATACCTCAAGCAGATCGCCGACGATATACGGCGCTTTACAAGCAGCGAGGCTTTTCAAGAGCTGGTTGAGATATTGGAAAATAATCCCGACAGCCTTGCGGATTATCTCTCGTCGCCGGTCGAGCTGAACACGGTCATTATATACGAGATAACGGACTATGGCTCGGCAATGGCTCCGTACTATATAATGCTGGCGCTGTTCGTCGGCTCGCTCCTGTCCGCGACGATGATAAAGGTTCCGGTGAGATATCCGGAGTATCTGGACTGTAACCCGATCGAGCGCTACTTTGGGCGCAAGATGCTCTTTAACGGCATAGTACTGGCGCAGGCGATAATAACCGCGCTGGGATGTATGTTCTACGTCGGGATGCAGAGCGTCGATCCTCTGCTGCTGATCCTCGCATGCTGTATATGCTCGCTCAACTTCATGGCGATGAACTACGCGCTGGTATACTCGCTCGATAACGTCGGCATGGCGGCGGCGGTCATAATCATGGTCATACAGGTCGCGGGCTCCGGCGGCTCCTACCCGGTGCACGTTCTGCCGAAGTTCTTCCAGATGCTCTATAACTTCATGCCGTTCCACTACGGAATGGACATGATACGCGAAACTATCGGCGGCTTCTACGGCCACACCTATCTCAAGTGCGCGGCGATCCTGCTGCTGATGTGCGTGGGCTTTGCGATATTCGGAATGCTGGTCTACTACCCGGCAAAGCCGATAAACAAGCTCATCGCGGAGAGCAAGGAAAAATCCGGGATAATGTAAAAAGCAATTCTATAAAACACAAGCCGGCCTGATGCAAACGCATCAGGCCGGCTGTGCTTTAATATTGGATCATCAGAATTTGCCGCTGCTGTGGGAGTGACCGGCGGAGTTGACGGTCGTACCGCCGCCGCTGTTATTATTGTTCTGCGGGATCGGCTGGCGGGTCACGGTATGGTAGAGGAACTGATCCTGCGTGACGCGCATATCCACGCCGCCGTGACTTATGTAGCCCCTTGCGCCGGTCTGACGTCTGGCCGTCTTCATCTGCGCAGCAAAGATGCCGCACACGGCGAGGGAGATAAGGCAGGGTATGACGACGATGAACATGATATCCACCCCGGCAGAAACGGCGGGGTCAATTTCGTCGTTACTGTACACGTCGACGGGGGTTCCGTTCTTGGCAGCTTCAAGATACTGCCCGGCGGTGCTCATATAATCTTTGAAGCCGTCGAACCAGTTATCATAGCGGAAGTCATCAATGAACTCCTGCGCGAGCTGCTCCTTGCCGTAGTCGGTGAAGGCATAGTTGCCGATGCTGCCGTGCGCATCAAGGTCATAGTCACGCTCGCTCATGCTCAGGGAGAGCAGCAGGCAGTTTCGGTCATCCCCGAGGCCAAGGCCGTAATAATCGTACATGGCTTCGGAAAAGTCCTGTATGCTGCCGTTTGTATAATCGGTGTAATCATCGACGATAATTACATACACGCCGCAGCCGTAGCGCTCGGCGAGCTGCGCGGCGGTGGTCTCAAGCTCCTGCTGCTCATCCAGCGACAGCAGACCTACCGTATCGCTGACATAGCCGAGGGAGTCTCCAGAGGAGGACGCATAGGCCGCGCCGCCCAAGGCGAGGCAGAGCGCGATGCAGAGAACCATGGCGAGAACAAATCTTTTCTTCATATCCGCTCTCCCCTCCTCAACCGAACAGCAGCGCCATGACCGCCATAAGCGGCACGGCTATGCCGGCAAACCACGCGAAGAACTTGCCCTTGGATATAGGCAGGTCGCCTATCAGGCGGCCGGTCTGGCCGTTCATGGCGAAGAGATAGTTCTTCCCGTTCCACTTGGTGCTGAGCATCCAGACGGGCATGAGGGCATAGCTCACTTTGCCGCGGCGGATGCTGACGTTCTTGTTCTCCTCAACGCAGGTCGTGTAGCCCATGACGCTCTCGGCCATGAGGCTGACGGCGGTGTTGACGGCGCGCTCATCGGCGCGCTTTGAGCATTCATCGGCGCTCACATCGTACTTATCCGCGAGGTACCCCGGCAGATAGGCCGTGGAGAAGGGCTTGAGCTCATCATAATTATAGGGCTCAACAGCGTCCATATACTCATCGGGCATTTTCTCAGATGCGTCGACAGGGATACGTTCAAACTGCACGGTGCCCGCGCGGCGGACGCCGTAATGCTCGGTGCGCGTCACGCGGTCGTTCCCGGCGGTAAAGCTGTGCACGCGCGTGGCGTGATAGCGCACATCCGCATATGCGCTGCCGTCATAGAGCCAGAAGGGAACGTACACGCCCTTTATTTCCTCAATATGGTTATCGGAAGCAAAGCCCTTGGGCAGCAGCTTTTTGCCGCTGTAGAACTTCTTGAGGGCGGCCTTCGCAGCGTTCTTATCGAGCTTGAAGGGAATGACATAGTCCGGCTTGAGGGCGTTCGTGAACTGGCCGGGGACAATGCTGGGATTGCCGCAGTAGGGGCAGCTCGTCGCGGCGGTGGTATCGTCACAGATAAGCTCCGCGCCGCAGCTCGGGCAATTATAGCTGCGCATGTGCGCCGCGTCCTCTCCCCAGCCGTTGTCGGAATACTCCCAATCGCCGTCCGCAGCTTTTTCCTCCGCCTTTGCGGAGGCTTCCGCCGCTGCCGCGTCCTTATCCTTATACATTGCCTCTATTTCGGCAACATCATACATGCTGCCGCAATAGTCACACTTTAACTTACCGCTCGCGCCGTCATAGTGCAGGGGGCCTGTACAGGCCGGGCACTGATAATTTGTTATTTGGTCAGCCATCGGCTCTTACCTCAGCCGACAACATCGTCAGTATCAAACGGGTCGCCGCACTCGGGGCAGAACTTCGGAGGCTTGGTGGGGTCCTTCGGCTCCCAGCCGCACTTATCGCACTTATACTTTATAGTCCCCGGTTTCTTCGCGCCGCACTCGGAGCAGAACTTGCCGGTGTTGACAGCGCCGCAAGAGCAGGTCCACTTACCGTCCTCGGGCTTCTTTGCGCCGCATTCGGGGCAGAACTTGCCGCTTGCGGAGGCGCCGCACTTCGGACACTTCAATGTACCTGCCGCGGGGGCGGTGGGCGCCGCCTGCTGCTGGGCAGGCTGCTGATACTGACCGGCCATCTGATAGAGATCCTGCGCGTTCATGCCGCCCATCTGGGAAGCCATGTTCATGCCCATGAAGCCGACTGCCGCGCCGCCGGAGTTCTTGGCAGCGTCGCGCATCGCCTGAGCCTGAGCCGCAGAGAGGTTCGCCGCTGCAAGGCCGGGGTCGCGATAGGCCGCGGTGCGCTGCATTTCCTTGAGCATGGCCTCGTCCTCCTCGCTGGCCTTGACGCTGGACACGCCGAAGGAGACGATCTCGATACCGCGCAGATCGCTCCACTTGGGGCTGAGGACCTCATTGAGGGCCTGAGCGATCTCCATGGTGTGGCCGGGCAGAGAGCTATAGCGGATGCCCATATCGGAGATCTTGGCGAAAGCAGGCTGGAGAGCGGTGAGAAGCTCGGTCTTGAGCTGGCCGTCGATATTATCGCGGGTGTACTCGGAGGAGACATTGCCGCAGACATTGGTGTAGAACAGGATCGGGTTGCAGATACGGTAGCTGTACTCGCCGAAGCAGCGGATAGCGATGTCGATATCGATACCGGCACGCTGATCCACAACGCGGAAGGGCACGGGAGAAGGAGTGCCGTACTT
>CAKTKV010000061.1 GCA_934572355.1 uncultured Oscillospiraceae bacterium | reverse complement strand
GCCGTGATGCTTGGTCAGGAAACCATGATCGACTACGTCACGAAATACGGCTTCCTCTCGTCCCATGAGCTTGACGGCATCGGCTGCGCCTCGGGCACCTACCCGCTCGACTTTGTCGGTGACCCCGAGCTTGGCTGGTCGGGCATCGGCCAATCGACCGATACCATCTGCCCCTATGCGATGCTGCGCTACGTCTGCGCCATTGCAAACGGCGGCACGCTCATCGAGCCGCATATGGTCTCCGGTGAAGAACCTGTGACCACCGCTCTCATCGAGCCCGCCTCGGCAAAGCAGCTCACGCAGATGATGAACTACAACGTCATCGACCACTATGACGGCGATGTGAACTTCCCCGGTCTGAAGCTCTGCGCCAAGACCGGCACCGCCGAGCTTGGCGACGGCGACTCGCACTCGTGGTTCGTCGGCTTCCTCGCGGATGACGAGCACCCCTACGCCTTTGTAACGCTTGTCGAGCGCGGCGGCTACGGCATCACCGTCGCAGGTGCCATTACCAACGGCTTTCTGCAATGGGCAGTTGAAAATATAGAGTAATTCCAATACAGATTATAGAGTGATTCAACAGATATAAGGAACACAGAAATGATAGATATATCCGTAAGCTCGCTGGTCAAATCCTTCGAGCTTGGTAAGAACATATTGGATGGGCTGTCCTTCACCGTCAACAGCGGTGAGCGCGTCGGCATCCTCGGCCACAACGGCTGCGGCAAGACCACGCTCTTCCGCATCCTCGTCGGGGAGATAGGCTATGACGAGGGCGAGGTCTCGATAGCCCCGTCAAAGCGACTCGGCCTTATCTCGCAGATACCCGTCTACCCCGTGGGCTGGACGGTCGAGCAGGTGCTGCGCGACGCGCACCGTCATATCTACGCCGTCGCCGCGCGCATGAACGAGCTTGAAGCGCAGATGGAGCACGACCAGTCCCCTGAGCTTCTAAAGCAGTACGATAAGCTTCAGGCAGACTTTGCCCGCCTCGGCGGGTACGAGATGGACGTTGAGCGCAGCCGCGTGGCAAACGGTCTGGATATTCCCCCGGCAATGCTCGCCCAGCCTTTTGATTCTCTCTCCGGCGGGGAGAAGACCCGCGTGAACCTCGCGCGCCTTATCCTTGAGGACACCGACATTCTCCTGCTGGACGAGCCCACGAACCATCTCGACCTGCACGCGACAGAGTGGCTGGAGGACTATCTCCTCCGCTTCAAGGGTACGGTGCTCGCCATCAGCCATGACCGGTATTTTCTTGACCGCGTTGTTGAGCGCTCTATCGAGATCGTCGACGGCAAGGCAGAGTTTTACTCCGGCAACTATAGCTTTTACGTTGAGGAGCGGCAGCGCCGCTTTGAGGAGAAGCTGAAGAAATACGAGAAGGATCAGGCAAAGATAGAGCAGCTTGAACGCGCCGCGGCGCAGATGCACCTCTGGGCGTTCATGGGCAATGACAAGCTCCATAAGCGCGCTTTCTCCATGGAAAAGCGCATTGAGAAGCTCAGCCATACCGAGCGCCCGACCGAGCAGAAGAAGCTCACCGTCAAGTTCAAAGAGCGCAGCTTCGAGGGTGATGAAGTCCTTGTCATGGACGGTATCTCTAAGAGTTACGGCGAAAAGAAGCTCTTCTCCGATCTTGACCTGTCCGTCACCGGCGGGGAGCGCATCGCCCTCATCGGTGATAACGGCACAGGTAAGTCCACCCTTGTGAAGCTCATCATGAATCAGGAGAAGCCCGACTCGGGCTACCTTTACCTCGGCCCCGCCATACGCACAGCCTACCTGCCGCAGCTTGTCAGCTTCACGGACGAGAGCCGCAGCGCGCTTGACACGATGCTCTATGACTGCCGCTGTCTGCCGCAGCAGGCGCGCGACCGTCTCGCGGCCTTCGGCTTTCGCGGCGAGGACGTGCTGACCCCGGTCGGCGCGCTCTCCGGCGGTGAAAAAAGCCGTCTTCGCCTGTGCATGCTCATGGGCGGGGATATAAACTTCCTCATCCTCGACGAGCCGACGAACCATCTTGACATCGCCAGCCGCGAATGGATGGAGGACGCGCTCTCGGACTATGAGCAGACTCTGCTCTTCGTCTCGCACGACCGTTATTTTATAGAGAAGTTCGCCACGCGCGTCTGGGCGCTGGCCGACGGGAAGATAACCGACTTCCGCGGCGGCTACCGGGACTACTGCGACTGGCGCGAGCGTCAGGCCGTGTTCGCGCAGAACGACCGTCAGCGCGAGCGTGAGCAGGAAAAGGCTCTTGAGAAAGAGAAAAAGTCCCGTCCGCCGCGCCCGAAGAATAATGAAAAATCCATCGCAAAGCTTGAAAAGGAGATCGCCAAGCTCGAGGCGCAGTCGGCGGAGCTCGACCGTCAGGCCGAGGAATTTTCCTCTGACTATCAAAAGCTTATGGATATCCAGCAGCAGAAGGATGCACTCGATGAAGAGCTCCTCACGCTGTACGAACGCTGGGAGGAGCTGAACGCATGAGCTTTCTTAAACAAATACCGCACTGGCTGCTTGCCGATATCATCCTGCTCGTCCTTGCGCTGTTCTTCAAGTTTGCCATGCGCGGCTATGGGTACATTGCCTTCGCGCTTATTTACGCCGCGGCGCTCGTCACGCTCTGCCGCTTTGCGCCCGACGCGCTGTGGAAAGCCGCGATCATCGCCACGACCGTTGGGCTCATGTACTTCTGCGCCGTCGAGGGGCTTATCATCGGCAGCGCGCGCACGGACAGAAACGCCGGTGAAAAGAAATACATTGTCGTCCTCGGCGCCGCCGTGCTGGATGACAGGCCGTCCCTCGCGCTTATCCACCGTATGGAGGGCGCGATGAAATATCTGGACGCACACCCCGGCAGTACCGCCATCCTCTGCGGCGGTCAGGGCAAGGGCGAGAGCATGACCGAGGCCGACTGCATGTATACTTGGCTCACCGCGCAGGGCGTCGACCCCGACCGGCTCATCAAAGAGGATCGCTCCACAACCACGATGGAAAATCTCCAGAACGCCTTTGCCATCATCGAGAGCCGCGGCGACACGCCCGACGGCAATATCGCCATCGTCTCAAGCTGCTACCATCTTTATCGCGCCAAGTGCATGGCAAAGCTCCTCGGCGCGGAAGCCTCCGGCGTCTCGGGCAGTCTTGGCTACCCGATATATACCCTCAACTGCTTTATCCGCGAGGCCTTCGGCGTAACGCACCTTTGGGTGTTCGGTAAATGATTATGTCAACCAAGTTATGTAAATTTTCCATTGGAGCCGTCTATGAACAAATTCGGAATTTTTGATAGGGTCAACCGTTCCCGCGTCACCGTCGCCGTGGTGTGCATCGGCATTTTTCTTGTGATGCTCGTGTGCAATCTGTGGACGGATCTCGTCGCGGACGATTACCGTTACTTTTTCAGCTATGCCGATGAGAGCCGCATAGAGAGCGTCGCGGATATTTTCCCCTCTATGGCCGCGCACCGGCACATAATGAACGGCCGCGTCGCAGCGCATTTTCTTGTGCAGCTCTTCCTGCTCCTGCCGCCCATTGTCTTCAAGCTTATCAATTCTGCGGTCTTTCTCGCTCTGATCTGGCTCATATATTCCATTGCGCGTCAGGGCGGGGAGCATAACGCGCTCGGTCTGCTCGCCCTCTTCGGCTGCGTCTGGGTACTCCAGCCCGAGTTCGGTCAGGTCTTTCTCTGGCTCACCGGCGCGATAAACTATCTCTGGTGCGCGGTGCTGTGCCTCGTGTTCATGCTGCCGTACCTCGATAAGCTCCTGCACGACCGTGAGCTGTCAAAGCCCGTGCGCGTGCTGTTCGTCATCTTCTCTGCCCTTGTCGGCGCGTATTCAGAGAACTCCTCCGTCGCCGTGATATTCATGGTGATGCTCGTCATCGCCGTGTGCCGCTTTTACTTCAAGCAGCGTATAGCGCCGTGGATGTATCTGTCGCTGCTCGCCGCATTCGCAGGGTTCATGTACATGATGCTCGCCCCGGCGGAGAGCGTGAATAAGTCGGCGGAGTTTTCCATTTCGGTGCTGCTTTCTAACTTTGTTGAGACAGGCGCGTTCTATCTGCGCTTCTGGCCGCTGATAATTGCTTGGGCGCTGCTGTTTTACCTCGCAGTGAAAAACAGAGTGGAGCTGAGAGTGCGTATCGCTTCGCTCATTCTCCTGCTCGGCTCCCTCGCGGGGCACTTCGTGCTGACCTTCGCGATGTACTGCGCGGGCCGCAGCACCTACATAGGGCTTATCCTGCTCCTGTGCGCCGTCGCCATACTCTTTCCGCCGCTCTTTAACGGCAGGTATAAATCTCTCCTCGCCGCGCTGTGCGCCGTGAGTATCGCCGCGCTCGTGTACTTCGGCTATGCCGGCATCAGCGACATCCGCTGCACTCATATTGCCCTTTCATACAATGAACAGCTTATTGAAGAGTGCATCGCAAACGGCGAGAAAGACATCCAGCTCCCCCGCCCGTATGCAAAGACAAAATACAGCGCCATCGAGGGGCTCAATTACCTCAGCACCAAAGATCCCTTCGACTGGGCAAACGTCTACATGGCGCTCTACTACGGCTTTGACAGCATTATCGGATATTGACCAATTCGGCGTTTTTGGGCAAACATCAATAAATGTTGAGCTTGGATTGAAAAACAGTTTACGCGGACTTGAGATAAGTTAGCCATACAAAATATTGTGGGGGAATGACTTATTGCCGGTAAAAAGGAACTGATAATGCAGTCCGCCGTGAAGCTTCTCAACCAGCGCGCGTACCGTGACGTGTCCGTGCTCGACATCGTCCGTGACTGCGATATAAACCGCAACACCTTCTATTATCATTTCAAGGATATGCCCGCCCTGCTCGATGAGATCGTCCGCAGCAAGATCGATTCTATCCTTAGCGAGTATTACAGCGACGACGCGCCCGAACAGTGCATGCATAAGGCGCTGGACATGCTGTCCGAGAACCGACGCGCCGTGCTGCATGTCTATTCGTCCGCCGCGCGTGACGTTTTTGACCAGTGTCTGAGCCACGCCTGTGAATATTGGGCCGACCGCTTCATCGAGCGCTACGCCGCCGGGCGAGAGCTTGGCGCCGATACCCGCGCTTTCATGACCTATATGTGCCGCTTCAACTGCTCCGGGCTTTTGAGCGACTGGTTCATCCGCGGGATGAAGCCGGGCGCGGAGCCTGACATGCACCGCGCCTGCACCCTCTGGGCGGAGGCTGCCGAGCTTGCAAAGCATTTTACGCGTTAACATCAATACCGCATACCACACCTGCCGCTTCATGCGGCGCTGCCTGTAAAAGAAAGCTGTTCAAAATGGATAAATCCAAAAAGCGTTCCCTTGTCAGCGGGCTTGCCGCGCTGACGCTCGTTCTCCTGCTTCTGTATATCGTGTTCCGGGATAAGCTCCCGGAGATCATCTCCGCTCTCTCAGAGGTCTCCGTCCCCGGCGTGTGTCTGCTGCTCACGATGGGACTGGGCTACCAGCTTATCGATTCCGCGATGTGCATGACTCTTCTGCGCAGCCGTCTGCCGGAGCTGAGCTACCGTCAGGCCTTTGAGCTGACTTTCCTCGGTGCCTTCGGCCTGACCGCAAGCGGCGGCGCTATCACGATCCCGATGCAGAGCGTTTACCTCGACCGCTGCGGGCTTGATGCCGGGCGCAGCGTCGGGCTGCTCATCTTGAAATTTGTCTACCACAAGTCCGCGATACTCATTTATGCCCTCGTCATGCTCATCCCCGGGCTCGGCTGGCTGCGCGAGGTTCTGCCGGAGTCCGTTAAATACGTGCTTCCCGGCATTGCCATCTTCCTGCTGATAATCACGGCGCTTATCCTGCTGTGCACATGGAAGCCTGTTCACGACCTCGCCGTGAAGCTCCTCGGGCTCTTCCCCGAAAAGGGCAAATGGCCGGAGCGCCGCGAAAAGTGGCTCCGCCAGATCGACCTGATGTACGCGGAGGCCGCGCATCTTAAAGGCATGAAGGCTGTCTCGGCAAAGGTCATGCTGCTGAACTTCCTCAAGCTCACGGTACTGTACATGATCCCCTCGGCAGCGCTGCGCTGCATGGGGCTTAATGCTCCCGACCTTCTCCACTCGCTTATCCTCTCGGCAATGATGCTGCTCATCACCGGCGTTCTCCCGAACGTCAACGGCCTTGGGCCTCTCGAGTTTGCGTTCGTGTTCTTCTATTCCGCCGTCGTCAGCAGTATCGACGCTTCGGGCGCGATGCTCCTTTATAGGATCGCTACCTACTTTTTCCCGTTTCTTATCAGTCTCCCCGTGTTCTTTATCGTCGAGCGCAGATTGAGCCGCAGCAAGCTCTGATCTGCGCTCAGACTTTTTGCCGCGATCTGTCTGGTTTTTGACACTCTGCTATACATACCGTTGAAAATTGTATACTAAATAGACTTCACACAAAAGCTTTAAGCAATTGATTATTTTGAAAAAGTGTGATATAATTGCAACAAGTGTGAAGCTGCGGTATGTCGGTTCAGCCGCGGCATACGGGTTTGTAAAAAACGGTTGATGGACATGCCTCACGGTTCCCCATCTCCGTAAAATAAATAAGATAAGAAAAGGAAAGGATGTATTTCATGAACGAAAAATACAGCGCTCTATTTACCCCTTGGAAGATCGGTAACGTAGAGATCAAGAACCGCATCGTTCAGTGCTCCATGGGCGGCACCTCCCTGTTTGGCTGGCTGGAGCCCAACCACTTCGATAAGGAAGCCGCTTACTTCCTGCTCAACAGAGCACAGGACGGCGTCGGCCTTGTCCTCCCCGGCATGCAGTGCGTGCGCGATACCCTCGGTATCCCCGGCCGCAAGTGGCTGTGGCAGAACGACAAGATGTTCAAGCAGCTCAAGCCCTACATGGAAGAGTACCACAAGACCGGCGGCAAGCTGTTCATTCAGCTGGCAGCAGGCTTTGGCCGTTCCATGGCTATCAACGGCTGGATGACCGTTCTCGCAAAGAACGACTTCCTCAACAAGCTCGCTTCCCCCATCGTTGACGTTCAGTACTCCTGCGCTTCCGCTTCCGCTACTCCGAACCGCTGGGCCGAGGATGTCAAGTCCCGTCCCATGACCGTTGAAGAGATTCACGAGATGGTCGAAGCCTTCGGTAAGACCGCGAAGAAGCTGAGAGACGCCGGTGTTGACGGTGTTGAGATCCACGCCGTTCATGAAGGCTACCTCCTTGACCAGTTCACCATGGCCAACTGGAACTACCGTACCGACGAGTACGGCGGATCTTTCGAGAACCGCTTCCGCTTCCCGGTCGAGATCGTTCAGTGCATCAAGAAGTACGCCGGCGATGACTTCCCCGTCTCCCTGCGTTACTCCGTCGTCTCCAAGACCAAGGGTTGGTGCAAGGGCGCAATGCCTTATGAGACCGACTTCGAGGAGTGGGGCCGTGACATGGAAGAGTCCGAGAAGGCCATCAAGTATCTTGAGGACGCCGGTTACGATATGTTCAACTGCGACAACGGTACTTACGACGCTTGGTACTGGGCACATCCGCCTCAGTACATGCCGGATAACTGCAACCTCAGCTATGTTGAGCACATCAAGAAGTTCACCTCCAAGCCCGTTGTCTGCGCAGGCCGTATGGATCCTGTCAAGGCCGCTGAAGAGATCGCAGCCGGCAGACTCGACGCTGTTGCTATCGCACGTCAGAACCTCGTTGACCATGAGTGGATCCACAAGATCCTCGAAGGCCGCGAGGACGAGATCAAGCCCTGCATCCGCTGCCACAACGGTTGCTTCAACTTCGCAAAGTACAAGGGTTCCTCCAACACCCAGAACCTTATGGACTCCCTGCATCTTGGCCGCTGCGCTCTGAACCCGACCACCATGCAGCATACCAGATACTACATTGCTCCCACCAAGAAGGCCAAGAGAGTCGCCATCATCGGCGGCGGCATCGGCGGTATGGAGTCTGCTCTGGTTCTGCATCAGCAGGGCAACATCCCCGTTATCTTTGAAAAGACCAATGAGCTTGGCGGTCTGTTCCTGACTGCTTCCGCCATGACCTTCAAAGAGAACGACAAGGAGCTCATCCGCTGGTACAAGAGAGAGATCGAGAAGGCCGGCATTGAAGTCCACTTCAACACCGAAGTCACCGACGTCAATACCATCGGCAAGTTCGACGCTGTCATCATCGCCACCGGTTCCACTCCCAGAACCATGCCCATGATCCCCGGCTTTGAGAAGGCTCTCACCTTCACGCAGCTCCTCAAGGAGAAGCATGAGGTCGGCGATAAGGTCCTCTTCCTCGGCGGCGGCCAGTCCTCCTGCGAGGCTGCTTATGACCTGCTCCTCAACTACGGCAAGCACCCCATCATTGTCGAGTTCGCAAACGACCTCGTCAAGTCCGATGTCACCTGCCTTGCCAACACCTCCTTCCTGCGTGATGCTATGGAGTACCACAAGGTTCCCGTTTACCTCCAGTCCACCATCACCGAGATCACCGACAAGGGCTGCACCGTTAAGAACGTCAAGACCGGCGAGAAGTTCTTCGTCGAGTGCGACAATGTCGTCAACGGTATCGGCTTCGTTCCCACTCCTGTCGGCGGCAAGGATCTGTCCCGCAAGGTCAAGGGCAAGGAGACCATCTTCCGTGTCGGCGACTGTGTTGCCATCGGCAACCTGCGTACCGTTATCTGGCGCGCATGGGATGTCTGCATGTACATCAACGGCAACAACCAGGGCATCGAGAACATCATCGATAAGTTCATCTGATTTCTCGGCTAAACATTATAACAAAAAGCAGCAGAGCTTCGGCTCTGCTGCTTTTATGTTTCCGGGCTCTGTGTCAATAGTTGGGGTAGAGCTTAGCAAGAAATAGCAGAAAGGCGTGAGCGGCGTGCCGCACACGCCTTT
>CAKTKV010000060.1 GCA_934572355.1 uncultured Oscillospiraceae bacterium | reverse complement strand
CGTGTGCGGCACGCCGCTCACGCCTTTCTGCTATTTCTTGCTAAGCTCTACCCCAACTATTGACACAGAGCCATAATTCTGATGAAGCGCTATCCGTCCAATGTCGGCGATGTTGACGTTTCCTTCATAAACAATAAGCTGGCATCAATGGGCAAGATGACCAGAAACGAGATATACTGCCTGGTCGTTCTCGTGATGATGGTGCTCCTCTTCGTTACCGACTCCATCCATGGCATTCCCGCGACCTTCGTTCTTGTTATCATGTGCGCGCTGCTCTTCCTGCCCGGCATCGGCCCCGGCAATTGGAAGGTCGACGGAAAGAAAATATCCTGGGACGGTTACTTCATAATCGCAAGCGCAATGGGCTTCAGCAGTCTGCTGAGCAGTTTCGGCGTCATGAAGTTCTTTGCCGACAAGATCGCGCTGCTCGGCATACACAGCTATCTTGTCGCCCTGCTTGTTATGATCGTCGTAACTCTGCTCGTGCGCCTCGGCATCGCCTCTATAACCTCCGCGGCAACGCTTCTCGTTCCTATCTCCATGGCCGTCGGCACCGCCGCCGGGCTGAACCCCGCACAGATAGCATGCCTTGCATGGATAACCTACGTGTTCTGCCGCATTTCCTTCTTCCTGCCGCACCAGGGCGCTCAGCTCATCATGACATACGGCGTCGGCTTCTATACGAAGGAAGACCTTATGAAATCGGCCTGCGTCATTACCGCAGCCGCAGTAGTTATCTACTTTATCTGGGGCGGATTCATCGCACCCCTGATCTACAGCCTCGCATAAAAACCGGCCGCATGAACCGCGGCAGAAAAGGAGATTGAAAATGAGCAAGAAGTTAAAAGAAATCCTCAAGCAAGACGGCGTTCTGGTGCTGCCCGGCGTTTATGATGGGCTTTCCGCAGTCGCCGCAAAGTCCGTAGGCTTTGAAGCAGTATACATGACCGGCGCAGGCGTGGCCTATTCCACGCTCGGCCGCCCCGATGTCGGCCTGCTTTCCCAGACCGAGATGGTCGAAAAGGCAAGCTATATATGCGACGCGATAGACATGCCGGTGGTCGCCGACGGCGATACGGGCTACGGCAACTACCTGAACGTTATCCGCACGGTGCAGATCTATGAAAAGGCCGGCGTCTCCTGCATACAGCTCGAAGATCAGGTCATGCCCAAGCGCTGCGGACACATGAGCGGCAAAGAGCTCATTCCCGCGGAAGAAATGGTCTCCAAGCTCAAAGCCGCCTGCGACAGCAGAAAGAGTGAGGACTTCCTCATCATGGCGCGTACGGACGCTCGCGCAGTATACGGCCTTGAAGAAGCCATCCGCAGGGCGCACATGTATCTCGAAGTCGGCGCCGATATTCTTTTTGTGGAAGCCCCGCAGAGCGAGGAGGAAATGCGCGCTATATGCAATGAGTTCAAGGGCGTTCCTCTCATAGCCAACATGGTCGAGGGCGGAAAGACGCCGCTGCGCTCCAAGGCCGAGCTTGAGGACATCGGCTACAAGATTGCGCTCTATCCCGGCGCGTGCGGCAGAGTGGTGTCGAAGGCGCTCGTCGGTCTGTATCAGGAGCTCTACACGAAGGGCGACACGAAGGATTACCTCGATCAGATGTACATATTCGGTGAACTCAATAAGCTCATCGGTCTTGATGATATCAAGGCTCTTGAGCAGAAGTACAAGGTTTGAACAATTATCCCCCCGCTATACCCGCCGGCATTTCCTGTCGGCGGGTATATAAAAATGAACGGATATAATGCCCGGCGGAAGGAAGGAACGCTTTGAACATAACAATAATTATTCTCGTGCTGTATTTCGCGGCGGTGATGGCGGTCGGCTTTCTTGCCACACGCAGGACAAAGAGTGCCGCGGCCTTCCACGGGACCGAGATGGGACTGTTCGCAATCGTGTGCGCCTCGGCAGGCGAATGGCTCGGCGGAACCGCCACGACGGGTGTGGCCGAATACGGCTTTATGTATGGTCTCTCGGGCGCGTGGTACACGGTGTCAAACGGTATCGGTGTCATGTTTCTGGCGCTTTTTTTCACGAAGCTCTACAGAAGCACCGGCTGCATAACAGTGCCGGGGATCGTCGGCAAATTCCTTGGGCAGAAAGCAAAAAAGATGTCCGCCCTTCTGCTTATAATCGTTATGCTGGCCGTCGGCGTTTCGCAGATGATAGCCGCCGGAAAGCTTGGACAGAGTCTGACGGGCTTTAGCTTCAGCGCCTGCTGCGTCGCTTTCACGTTTATCTTTATAGCCTACACGCTGCTGGGAGGTATGCACGCAGTGGCATCAACGAACAAGGTGCATCTGTTTGTGATGTACGACGGGATGATATTCGCGCTGCTCGGGGCATTCAGGCTGTTTGACGGCAGCGCGGACTTCCGCGCTGAGGTCGGCGCGCTTGATAGGCTTACCGGCGGTGATTTTCTCGGAATGACCGCGATAGGGCTGCCGAAGGTAAGCTCATGGATAATTGCCAGCGTCCTCGGTGCATGTACCGCACAGGCAGGGATACAGCCGGTGCTCGCAGCGAAAGACGTTCCGACCGCGAAAAAGGCCTGCATGCTGACTGCGCTCGTCACAGCGCCGTTCGGCTTCATATCCGCCGCGCTCGGGATCATCGCACGGCTGCTCAGTGAGCGCGGAGAGCTTATCGATATAAGCGGCCATGTGGTAACGGACGGGAAGCTTGCGCTGATGGCGCTCATCGCAAAGCTCCCGGCTGCATCAGGCGGGGTAATCCTCGCGGCGATACTTGCGGCAATACTCTCAACGATATCTCCCATAATCCTTGCTGCAGGAACTATGTTTGTAAAAGATATCTGCGGCGAGGGAGCCGTCAGTGAAGCTCATGACAAGCGGCAGCTTACTCTCAGCCGTGCCGCCACAGCTGCCGCAGGGATCATATGCTCCGCCGGGGCGATAGCGCTGGTAGATAATTCCGCTATCCTTGACCTTGTATATTCGGCCTACTCCCTGCGCGGGACAATATTTGTGATCCTGCTCATGGGCATTTTCTGGAAACGGGCCTCGGAAAAAGCCGCTTGTCTGAGCATGGCTTTTACCGCGGCAGTCCTTATCGGCTGGGTAGCTGTCAGCTTTGTGACCGGGAAGCCGCCGGTCGCGGAGTGGCTTACCGATACATACGTGGCGGTTTTCGCCGCGGTCGCGAGCATGACGGTTTTCAGCGCGATATATCCGAAGCAGGAGCAAGCCCCCTCCAATTGAAGAAAGCTCCGCACGATATTATTACCGGATCAAAATGTTTAGTTTTGGTCCGGTAATAATATTATATTCGGCTGCACCGCCTTGACAGCTCGGCAAAACCGCTCTATACTGTCGCATATCAAATACATGGGTTTTGTATGATTTAGAGGTCACGCCAATGAAAAAAGCACTGATCGCGATGAGCGGCGGGGTCGACTCCTCGCTTGCAGCAAAGCTGATGAAGGATCGCGGCTTCCAATGCATCGGCTGCACGATGAAGCTCTATAACAATGAGGACGCGGGTATCGAGCGCACACGCACCTGCTGCTCTCTCGACGATGTGGAGGACGCGCGCAGCGTCGCCTACGCGCTGGGTATGCCGTTCTATGTGTTAAACTTCACGGACGTTTTTCGCGGCACCGTCATACGCCGGTTCATCGACAGCTATGAACACGGCGTCACGCCGAACCCGTGCATCGACTGCAACCGCTTCATGAAGTTCGGCAAGCTCTTCGACCGCGCGAAAATCCTCGGCTGCGACTATGTCGTGACCGGGCACTACGCGCGCATTGAGGAGCAGAACGGCGTCTTCCTGCTGAAAAAGGCCGCGGACGAGAGCAAGGATCAGAGCTACGTGCTCTATGCCATGACGCAGGAGCAGCTTGCTCATGTCATGTTCCCGCTCGGCAGTATGCGCAAGACCGAGGTTCGCGCCCTCGCCGAGAAGTGCGGCTTTGTGAACGCGGCAAAGCCTGACAGTCAGGATATCTGCTTTGTCCCGGACGGGGACTACGCCGGGGTCATCGAAAAGCACACCGGGCGCAGACCGGTGTGCGGGAACTTTGTGGACAAGTCCGGCAACGTCCTTGGGCAGCACAAGGGCGTGATACACTATACCATCGGCCAGCGCAAGGGGCTCGGCATCTCCGCGCCCGCGCCGCTGTACGTCTGCGATATCTGCCCGAATACAAACGAGGTCGTCCTCGGCAGCAACGACGAGTTGTTTCGCCGCGAGGCGGATGTTATAGACTTCAACTGGATAAGCGGCAGCGCGCCCGCGCATGAGCTGCGCTGCAAGGCGAAGATACGCTACCGCCATCCTGAACAGTGGGCGACAGTGACGCCGGTCGGGAACGACGCTGTCCACATCGTCTTTGACGAGCCGCAGCGCGCGATAACCCCCGGTCAGGCCGCCGTGCTCTATGATGGTAACACCGTCCTCGGCGGCGGAGTGATACAGAAAAAGCCAAACGGGAAAGACTTTTGATCGGTCTTTCCCGTTTGGCTTTATTAAGGCTTTATTCTTTTACTGTGCCGTCGGGGTTAAACAGCGGCAGCGGAGCGAGGCAGATGATGTCGTGTCTCTTCTGCGCGTCGCCCTCGGCGAGAACTGCCATCCTGCCGGCGACTATGCCGCCCGCACGGGTGACAAGCTCCTCCATAGCGCGGAGGGATTCGCCGGTGGAAATAACGTCATCAATGATGAGCATGCGCTTGCCCTTGATGAGCTCAGCGTCAGCGGTGTCGATGACGAGCTTCTGTACGCTCATCGTAGTGATGGACTTGACGTCCACCTCGAACACGCCGGACATATAGGCCTTGGGGCCTTTGCGGGCGAGGAAGTATTTATCCGCCCCGCTCTGGCGGGCCATTTCATACAGCAGAGGGATCGCCTTGGCTTCCGGTGCGATCAGGTAATCGTACTCGGGAGCGCGCTTGAGCAGCTCGGCGGCGCAGTGAACGGTAAGCTCCACATCGCCGAACATGACGAATGCGCCGATGTACAGGTCGTCAGATACCTTGCACAAGGGCAGCTCGCGTTTCAAGCCGGCAACGTCCATCTCGTAAGTCATTTTTTTGATTCCTCCTGAGAGTTCTTTAGATATAACGTGTTTATTTTACAGAAATCACGGAAAAAATCAAGAACTATATTCAAAAAATCAAGAAAAATCAGTCCTCATTGGGCAGAAATTTTATGCTGCCCAAGCCGATGCCGAGTTTGGGTACATTGTTTTTGTACAACACACCTGTTCACGTGTTCACATTTACCGCAAATTGCAGTTGGAGTCAATACAACGTTTTGTTGTATTTTATAGTAAAGCAAACTCAATGGGAGGTGCACGTATGTTCCCGCGTATCAAAGAGCTGCGCAAAAGCCATGACCTGACGCAGAAGGAGATTTCGGATATTCTTTTCTGCTCTCAGCAGGTATACTGCAATTATGAGCTGGGGCAGCGCGATCTTCCTACATCCGTTTTGATAGACATGGCAAATTATTATTCCGTATCTATAGATTACATCCTCGGTCAGACCTCAAATCCAAAAAGGAACACATAAAAATATACATCCGGACACTTAAAGGTGTGTCCGGATGTATGTTTATAGTCCAATATTATTCGTCGAGCTTCAGCACCGCGAGGAAGGCCTCGGTCGGTATCTGCACCGTGCCGAGCTGGCGCATCTTCTTTTTGCCTTCCTTCTGCTTTTCGAGCAGCTTCTTTTTACGCGTGATGTCGCCGCCGTAGCACTTGGCAAGCACATCCTTGCGCATGGCCTTGACCGTCTCTCGCGCGATGATCTTGCCGCCGATGGCCGCCTGTATCGGCACCTCGAAGAGCTGGCGCGGGATGTTGTCCTTGAGCTTTTCGCAGAGCTTGCGGGCACGGCCATAGGCCTTCTCCCGGTGGGCGATGAAGCTGAGCGCGTCGACCTGATCGCCGTTTAAGAGCATGTCGACCTTGACAAGGTCGCTCGGCTTATATTCGCTCAGCTCATAGTCGAGCGAAGCATAGCCCTTTGTTCGCGCCTTGAGCGTGTCGAAGAAGTCGTATATTATCTCATTGAGCGGCATTTCGTAATGCAGCTCTACAAGGCGGGTGTCGAGGTACTGCATGTTCTTGTACTCGCCGCGCCTGTCCTGGCACAGCGGCATGATGTTGCCGACGAACTCATTCGGCGTGATGATCGACACCTTGACATACGGCTCGTAAGCCTCGGCGATCGACGGCACGTCGGGGTAGTTGTGGGGATTGTCGACCATGACGGTGCTGCCGTCGGTCTTTACGACCTTATATATAACGGAAGGCAGAGTCGTCACAAGGTCAAGGTCGAACTCGCGCTCTAACCTCTCCTGGATTATCTCCATGTGCAGCATCCCGAGGAAGCCGCAGCGGAAGCCGAAGCCGAGGGCGACGGAGCTTTCCGGTTCATAGGAGAGGGAAGCGTCGTTGAGCTTGAGCTTTTCGAGCGCGTCGCGCAGGTCGGGGTACTTGGAGCCGTCCTCGGTGTATATGCCGCAGAAGACCATCGGCCTTGCGGGGCGGTAGCCGGGCAGCGCCTCGGCGGTCGGCTTCCCGGCGTCGGTGACGGTGTCGCCCACGTGCGTGTCGGAGACATTCTTTATGCTCGCCGTGAAATAGCCGACGTCGCCCGCTGCAAGCTCCGCGCAGGGGTCGAGACCTATCGGGCGCAGGTGGCCGACCTCGAGCACCTTGTACTTCGCGCCGGTGGACATCAGGAGTATCTCTGAATCCTTGTGTACCGTCCCGTCGAACACGCGGATAAAGACGATGACGCCGCGGTAGTTATCATACTGGCTGTCGAATATCAGCGCCTTGAGGGGAGCGTTGGGGTCGCCCTTCGGCGCGGGGACGCCGTTCACAACGTCCTCAAGCACGGCGTCAATGTTGATGTTCGCCTTTGCGCTTATCTCCGGTGCGTCCATCGCGGGGATGCCGATGATCTCCTCTATCTCCTCCTTGACCCTGTGCGGGTCGGCGGCGGGCAGGTCTATCTTGTTGATGACCGGGAGTATCTCAAGGTTGTTGTCGAGTGCGAGATAGGTGTTCGAGAGCGTCTGCGCCTCGACGCCCTGCGACGCATCCACGACCAGCACCGCGCCCTCGCACGCGGCGAGCGAGCGGCTGACCTCGTAGTTAAAGTCGACGTGACCCGGAGTGTCGATGAGGTTGAGGGTGTAGTTCTCCCCGTCGGCGGCCTTGTAGTTGAGACCGACGGCGCGCGCCTTGATGGTTATGCCGCGCTCGCGCTCAAGATCCATGTTGTCAAGGATCTGATCCTCCATCTCGCGCTGCTCCACCGCGCCGCATTTTTCGATGAGGCGGTCAGACAGCGTGGACTTGCCGTGGTCAATGTGTGCGATTATGGAAAAGTTGCGTATATTTTCCTGCTTTATCATTCAGGCTGTTCCTCCTCGGAAAATTCTGCAAGGGTCTGGTTCGCGCGGTCTATCACGCTCTGCATCTGGTCAAGAAAGGCACGCGCTGCCTGCGCGGTGCTGAAAGCGATGTTCGGCCTGTCCGTCCTGCACAGCAGATAGTCGGCGCTGACCCCGTAATAGTCGCATGCGCGGCACACAAAGCCGAGCCCCGGCTCACGCGCGCCGTTTTCGTAATGGCTCAGCAGCGCCTGACTGATGTTCAGGTCGGCGGCCGCCTTGCGCTGGCTTATGTTCTTGTCCCGGCGCAGCGCCGAGAGCGTCTCAGGAAAGCTTCTCTGCATTGTATCCATCCCACATTTGATAACAGATTGTATTATTATACCGAGAAAATTTGCCTTTGTAAATAGAAATTGCGGCAAAAATCTTGAAAACAGCGGCGAGTAGTGGTACAGTGTGCATGTGCAAAAATAAACATTCCGGAGGAACCAAACATGTTCGAAAATCTGATAGAGATACTTAAAGCCAATCCCCGCAAGATCGTCTATACCGAGGGCAGCGATGCGCGCATTCTTGAGTCCGCGGCAAGGCTCAAGAAGGACGGCTTCCTGACCCCCATTCTCGTCGGCAATGTCGATGAGGTCAAGGCCGCGGCAGCAAAGGGCGGCTTCGATATCGAGGGGCTTGAGATAATCGACCCCATGACCTATCCCGAAATGGACGCCATGGTCGAGAAGATGGTCGAGCTGCGCCGCGGCAAGGCCACTGCTGAGGACGCACGTGCTGCGCTCTCCAAGGGCAACTACTTTGGCACCATGCTCGTCAAGATGGGCAAGGCTGACGCTCTGCTCGGCGGCGCTACCTACTCCACCGCTGACACCGTCCGCCCCGCGCTTCAGCTCGTCAAGACCAAGAAGGGCGCAAATCTCGTCAGCTCCTGCTTCATCCTGACCCGCGGCGATGAAATGCTCTGCATGGGCGACTGCGCCATAAACATCTCCTATGAGGACAAGCTCGACAAGGAGGGCAACGTCGTTCTCTCCGCTGCCGATCAGCTCGCCGAGGTCGCCATCGAGACTGCAAAGACCGCAAAGGTCTTCGGCATGGCCCCGAAGGTCGCCATGCTGTCCTACTCCACCAAGGGCTCCGGCAAGGGCGCTTCCGTCGACCTCGTGCGCAATGCCACCGCGATAGTCAAGGAAAAGGCTCCCGAGCTTGCAGTTGACGGCGAGATGCAGTTCGACGCCGCCGTCTCTCCCACGGTCGGCCAGCTCAAGTTCCCCGGCAGCAAGGTCGCGGGCTATGCCAACACCTTTATCTTCCCGGAGATCCAGTCCGGCAACATCGGCTATAAGATCGCCCAGCGCCTCGGCGGCTTTGCGGCCTACGGCCCGATCCTCCAGGGTCTGAACGCCCCCATCAACGACCTCAGCCGCGGCTGCAACGCCGAAGAGGTCTACCTGATGAGCATAATTACGGCAGCACTTGTCTGAACGGCAGACTGATCTCGCTGCTTTAGCGCGCAACACATAACATAACATGAACGGCGCACCGCTGTGCGGTGCGCCGTTTTATTCCGGAGGCTTCGCCATGACAAACGAAGAATACATGTCCCTCGCCC
>CAKTKV010000059.1 GCA_934572355.1 uncultured Oscillospiraceae bacterium | reverse complement strand
ACCCCGGAGCTCACCCCGCAGCAGCTGCTGCGCTATGTCCCCGCGATAAGCTCTCTCTGCCGTGTCGACTGCAAGTCACTCTTCAGCCTTGACAGCACCAATATCACCCCCGCGCACTGGATCGCCGTCGCTCAGGCTCTGCGCGATAATTACGCGCTCTATGACGGCTTCGTTATCAGCCACGGCACCGATACCATGGCCTATACCGCCGCCGCGCTGAGCTACCTCGTTCAGGGCGCGGACAAGCCCATCATGATAACCGGTGCGCAGAAGCCCATCAACTATGACTCTACCGACTCCAAGCTCAACCTGACCGACGCCTTTGTCTGCGCCTGCTCAGGTCAGCTTGCCGGGGTCGATATCGTGTTCAGCGGCCGCGTCATTCTCGGCACCCGCGCGAGAAAGACCTGCTCCAAGAGCTTTGCCGCCTTTTCAAGCATCAATTACCCCGACCTTGCTATCCTGCACGATCACCGCTTGATGCGCTATATCGCGCCTGATACGCTGCCCGCACCGCTGTTTTATGATAAGCTTGATGAGCATGTCGCCCTTGTGAAGATGGTTCCCGGCACCGATCCCGAGGTGCTCGACTTCCTTCTTACCCGCAATGACGCGCTAATCATCGAGTGCTTCGGCGTCGGCGGCCTGCCGTCTTATAATGACAGCCGCCTGTTTGAGCTTGTCAGACGCCATACCGCCGAGGGCAAGTTCATCGTTATGACGACTCAGGTGCAGAACGAGGGCTCCGACCTCTCGGTCTATTCCGTCGGCCACAGTCTCAAGAGCAACCCCCTCGTCCTTGAAGCCTACGACATGACCACCGAAGCCGTCTACGCAAAGATGATGTGGATCCTCGGCCAGACCAAAGCCCCCGCCGAGGTCAGCCGCCTGTTCTATACACCCGTCGCGCATGACATCCTGCACGGAGAATGAATATATGGAAACTGTGATCGTTATCGGCGGCGGGGCCTCCGGGCTCATCGCCGCGCTTACCGCCGCGGAGGATAAGAGCCGCCGCGTCATCGTCCTTGAGCGTCAGCAGCGCATCGGACGCAAGCTGCTTGCCACCGGCAACGGCCGCTGCAACCTCACTAATACCGGTGCGTCGCCCGAAAATTACCACGGGGAGAACCCCGCCTTCGCCGTGCCCGCACTTGAGAAATTCCCGCCGGAGAAGGCACTGGAGTATTTTCACTCCCTTGGCCTTGTCACGGTCGAGGAGTACGGCGGGCGCGTCTACCCGCTTTCAAACTCTGCCAATTCCGTCCTTGATGTGCTCCGCTTCTCGCTGGAGCAGTCGGGTGTTGAAGTTAAGTCCGCCACCTCCGCCAAGGAAATATACCGCGATGATACCGGCTGGGCGGTCGTCACCGATGGTGAGACGCTCCACTGCGATAAGCTCATCGTCGCCTGTGGCGGCGCTGCCGGGGCGAAGCTCGGCGGTGTGTCCGACGGGTATGATCTCCTGAAGCCCCTCGGCCATAAGCGCACCGGGCTTTATCCCAGCCTTGTCCAGCTCATCACCGAACCTGAGTATCCGCGTTCTCTCAAGGGTGTGCGCGCCGACTGCCGTCTGCGTCTGTTTTCCGGTGGGGAAGCGCTTACCGAGAGCCGGGGCGAACTGCAATTTACCGATAACGGCGTCTCAGGCCCTGCCGCGTTCGACGTTTCCCGCGCTGCCTCTACCGGCGGCAAAGGGCTGAGTATCGAGGCCGATTTCTTCGCGGACTATTCTGTTGAGGCCGTCACCGCCATGCTCTGCCAGCGCCGCGAAAAGCTCCCTGAGCTTACAGCAACTGATATCCTTGCCGGTATGCTCCATAACCGCCTCGGGAAAATGCTCGTCAAGTATACCGCGCTTGACGCGAATGTACCTATAAAGACCCTCACCGACCGGCAGCTTACCGCCCTTGCCAGAGCTTGCAAGGGCTTCCGCCTAAAGCTTCTCGGCACCGAGGGCTTTGACAACGCGCAGGTCACTGCCGGCGGCATCCGCACCGGCGGCTTTGACCCCGAAACACTTGAGAGCTGGTTCATGCCCGGCCTCTTCGTCTGCGGGGAGCTGCTGGATATCGACGGTGACTGCGGCGGCTATAACCTCCAGTGGGCATGGGCGAGCGGCCGGCTTGCCGGGAGGCTCGGCCTATGATACTTGTGCGCAATCTGCGCCTTGATTCGGGCGAGGACTTATCGCGCCTTTCTGCCAAGGCTGCAAAAAAGCTCCGCGTCAGTACGTCTGACATTGCGGAGTGCCGCGTCGTCAAGCGTTCGCTCGACGCGAGAAAGAAAAATGACATTCACTATACCTGCTCCGCCGCTGTCGCTCTCCGCGCCGGGGAGGATAAGCTTCTCTCCCGCCTTGCCGGGAAGGACGTCTGCGCTTATACAGAGCCTGTCTACGACATTCCTCATGTTGGATCCGCGTCCCGTCCCGTCGTCGTTGGCTTCGGCCCCGCCGGGATGTTCGCGGCGCTGGTGCTTGCCCGTGCCGGTGCAAGGCCGGTAGTCCTTGAGCGCGGTCAGGATGCGCTGAGCCGCAAAGCGGCTGTCGATGCGTTCCGCAACGGCGGAGAGCTCGACCCCGAGTCGAACGTCCAGTTCGGCGAAGGGGGAGCCGGGACATTTTCTGACGGCAAGCTAAATACCGGCACCCATGATAAACGCATGTTCTGGGTGCTGAAGGAATTTGCCGCGCACGGCGCGCCTGAGAGCGTCACTTATGATGCAAAACCCCACATCGGCACCGATGTTTTGATCGACGTTGTGCAGAATCTTCGGCGTGAGATAATCTCTCTCGGCGGTGAAGTCCGCTTCGGGTCGCGCTTGGACGGTATCGTAGCCGAAAATGGCCGCCTGACCACGGTTCTTGTACACACGTCGGAGAGAAACTATACCCTGCCCTGCACCCGGCTCATCCTCGCCATCGGCCATTCTGCGCGCGACAGCTTTGAAATGCTGCGCGATTTCGGCCTTGACATGGAGCGCAAGCCCTTTTCAATGGGCGTGCGCATCGAGCATAAGCAGAGCGATATCGACCTTGCGCAGTACGGGCGCGAGCGCGGCAAGCTGCCCCCCGCGGATTACAGTCTCAACGTCCATCTGCCTGACGGCACAAGCGCTTACACCTTCTGCATGTGCCCCGGCGGTAAGGTTTTTGCCGCGGCGTCGGAGGTCGGCGGGGTCGTCACAAACGGCATGAGCTATTCAAAGCGCGACGGGGAGAACGCCAATTCCGCCATGCTTGTCACGCTGCACACCGAGGACTTCCCCGGCGATGGCGTCCTTGCCGGGATGTACTGGCAGCGCGAGATAGAGCGCCGCGCCTATAATTACGCCGGGAGCTACCGCGCCCCCGCGCAGCTCGTGGGTGACTTCATGGCCGGTCGGCCAAGCACCGGCCCGGGCAGCGTCACGCCGAGCTATGAGCCGGGCGTGACTTGGGGAGACCTGCGTGAAGTGCTTCCGGAGAAGATAAGCTCCGTGCTGCATAACGCCATACCGGAGCTTGGTAAGAAGCTCCGCGGCTTTGATGCGCCTGACGCCGTGCTCACCGGCCCCGAGACGCGCTCCTCTTCTCCTGTGCGCATCCTCCGCGATGAGACGCTGCAAAGCAGCCTGTGCGGTCTCTATCCCTGCGGGGAAGGAGCGGGCTATGCCGGGGGCATCACCTCCGCCGCGGTGGACGGGCTGCGCTGCGCCGAAGCCGTTCTGCGCGACCTGCAAAATGAGTGACGAAAATTTCAGAAAAATAACAGAAAGCACATATAAAACATGAAGAAAAATACAATATACCGGGCGATATTTTATGTGTCTGGGCTGCTGATTTTGGCGCTCGGCATAGTTCTCAACACGAAATCCGGCCTCGGTGTGTCGCCGATCATTTCCATTTCATACAGCGTTTTCGTTATATACGGCCTCAATTTCGGCAACGCGACCTTTGCACTGTACGCCGTATTTGTCGCGGTGGAAATTATCCTGCACCTTATCCGCAGACCGGAGGGATCCTTGCTGCTCACTCTGGGAAAGGACATTTTGCAGCTGCCGCTGAGCCTTGTCTTTACAAGGTTTATGAACCTGTTCTCGGCGCTGCTGCCGGAACCTGAGGGCTTTCTGCCGCAGCTTGCGGTGCTCATCATCGGCATCGTCCTGACCGGGATAGGCGCGGCGATGTCCCTCAATATGCGTGTCATCCCGAACCCCGGCGACGGCATCGTTCAGGCCATTGCCGATTTTGTCCGCAAGCCGGTCGGCATCACGAAGAACTGCTTTGACCTCTTCGACGTCTGCCTGACCGCACTCATATGCGTGGCCAGCGGCCACAGGGTGATAGGCATCGGCTTGGGCACGGTGCTCGCGGTGCTCGGTGTGGGACGAGTGATCGCGCTGTTCAACCACCTGTTTATGAAGAAAATGGATACGCTTGCAGGTCTTGAACGCTGAGACGAAAAAACACCGGGAAATCACTTCCCGGTGTTTTTGACTCATTGCCCTATTTGCTTTATATCCAGACGGAGCTTGTTTCTGCTGACGACCGCGTGCTCCAAATCAAGCACATAGTCAAGTTCCAGCGTGCCGCCGTTTTCATCGAAATCCTTCTTTATGCTCCTTGCACGCACAGACAATGTTGCTGAACCGGCTGGAGTATCGTACAGGAACGAGGTCTTTTCACCCTCCATGAAAAACATCCGGCTTGTGATGAAGCCGTCGCATTCGACAGCGACCTTGTCAGGGGTGACGATGACGCTTGTGCGTGTACCGGTAAGCCCGGTCACTTCGCTTTCAAGATAGGTGATGCAGGCGTTTTCACCGTCGTAGGTATACATCCCATCGGTGGAAAACTCGATGGTGTCCTCCTCGTCTGTGCCGGCGTTCTGAGTGCCGTGCAGGGATATTACAACGTCCTTCATCATACGTGTTCTGCCTCCATTGGGGGGATATGCTCGGCGTGAATATCATCCATGCCAAGGATGACCGAGGCGACCTTGGAGAAATCCTCCGCGCTGCCGCTGGTCAGGTAGCGCGTCCAGCCTTCGCCGCCGGTCATGCCGGAGGAAATGAGCCTATCGCGCATTTCGATTGCCGCGCACTCCGAGGCGCTGACGAGCCTGACATCACTGCCAAGATACGCGCTTATCGCATCGCCGATTATCCCATAATGCGTGCAGCCGAGCAGCAGAGTGCCGGGGCGGTGCGCCTTGAGCGGAGCGAGAGCGCGCTCTACCGCGGCTGTGAGAAGGGGATCGGCCGGTGAAATATGGCCGCTTTCAATGAGCGGAACGAACTCCGGGCAGGCGAGATCAACGATCTCACGCTCCGGGAAGGCAGCGCGCAGCGCTGCCTTGAAAGCGCCGCTTCTTATGCTCGCTTCGGTGGCGATTATACCGAGAGGGAAACTGCCGCCGAGCTGCCGCAGGACATTGACGCTCGCGTTCAGTACGCCCGAGAGCGGCAGAGGACATTCATCGAGCACGTCAGCCGCGGCGCAGGAAAGCGTACCGCAGGCGACGATGATAGCCTTGACGCCGAGCCCGGAGACGAACATAAGATCCTGACGTGCCATGGCCTTTAGCTGCTCCGTGCTGCGCCCGCCGTAGGGGGCGCGCCCGTTATCGCCGAAGTATATTATGTTTTCATCGGGCATCATTTTCCTCAGCGCTTTCAGCGAGGTAAGCCCGCCGAAGCCGGAGTCGAAAATGCCGACAGGTCTGTTATCCATCAAATGCTCCAATCGGTGGTTTTAGATGACATCTTAATATAACCCAAAGAGGCTTGTATTACAAGAAAAATTTGTATTGTTTACCTGTGGAATTAAGCCATGTCCTCTGCTATAATAAGCATGGGTGAGAATCTGAGGCGTTGGGTTCTCCCTAATATTATCTCATCTGCCGGGAGGCGATACTTTGAACATAGAGCTAAGCGAAAAGGAATTCAGGCGTCTGCTTGACATGGTGTATATCGGCAACTGGATACTCAACTCCACCAGAGGGGACGACCGCTTTGAGGACTACGACCAGCTTCAGGAAAAGCTCTTCTCGCTCTGCCCGGATCACGGTATGCGCGCTCTTATCCAGCGTTGGCACGGGCACATTTTCCCGTCGCAGGCGTATGAGGACGGCGGCATACACGAGGCCATCGCCGACTATGAGGACGGCGTGTTTTTCAACATCCTTGCCGAGGAGCTTGCACGGCGCGACCTTGACTTGGTCGACACCGACCCGGAGGATTTCTCAGAGCTGACGGCGCGCATGGACGAATACATGGCGGAGTTCGAGAAAAACGGCCTTAACACCATTAATATTGATCTGTGAGGCGGAAAATGAACGACGAGCTTACAAGAGAAGATATCCGAAAAATGAAGGAAGAGCTTGACTACCGCCGGCTTGAGCTTATGCCGGGGCTTATAGAGGAGGTCAAGCGCACCCGCGCCTTCGGCGACCTGAGCGAGAACTTCGAATACAAGGCTGCAAAGCAGGCACAGAACAAGAACCGCAGCCGCATAAGGTATCTTGAGGGGATGATAAAGTCCGCGAAGGTGATAGACGACCGCTCCGCTTCCGACGAGGTTGGTCTGTTCGACAAGGTGGAGATATATATCCCGGAGGATGACGACACGCAGGTGATCCAGGTCGTCACGACCGTGCGCTGCGACCCGCGCCACGGGCTTATCAGCAAGGAATCCCCCTTCGGCAAAGAGGTGCTGGGGAAGAAGGTCGGCGACAAATTTACCGTCCATGTCAGCGACACTTATAGCTACGAGGCGGAGATACGCAGGATCACCAAAGGCGAGGACGACGGCTCGGCTCCGCTGATGCAGTATTAATATTAAAAAATATCTCAGGAAAGCTTTGCTTTCCTGAGATATTTTTTGCGTTACGCCGCTTTTTCGACGGCGTCGAGATCGGTCATGTCATACAATGCGGTCTGGTTGTTGGCAAAACGATAATACGCCGCGAGAGCATAGTAGCCCTGCGCTGTCGCTGTTACGTCGAGCTTGCCGTCGGAGACGTGACGGAAGCCGCCGCCGTCGACATAGAAGCCGCAGAGAGAATCGAGCACGCTCACGCCGTTTTTGACAAAGCGGGCGTCGTTATCCGGATCGATGCCAAGGGCGGTCAGCGCAGTGATGACCTGAGCGGCGGATTCGCTGTTGACGCTGCCGTAGCTGTCATACCCGCCGGTGGTGTTCTGGAGCTTCGACAGACAGGTCACGGCTTTGTCGGCCGCTTCCTTGACCTTTGCGTCGGTCTTATAATACGCGGCGAGAGCCTGAAGCGCCATTGCAGTCATGTCGGGTTCGGCCTTGTCACCGGAGTATGCCCAGCCGCCGTCCTTGAGCTGCTTATCGAGAATGTACTTCACAAGAGCGTCACGGCTCGTCTGTTCGGCGTTCTTGTCCGCGGCGGGTATATCATAAGCGCGGCAGTCAAAAGCGAGCAGGGCATAGATTGCGCCGCTCAGCCCCTGCTGCGTGACGTAATCCATATCGCTCAGTGCTTTAAGCAGGTCATGCCCGCCGACGTCGGTCACTTCCTTGTCGAGCGCGCTGAGCACGAGGATGAGTTTTGCGTTATCGGTAGAGCGCTTTTCATCGAGGCGGCCATTCTCATCGATGTTCTCGGAGACATATTTTTCAATAGCCTTGTAATAGTCATCGGAGACCTTGCGGCCGCTGCGCGCGAGGCCGAGGATGTACCACTCGCTGCCGAAAGCGTTCAGCTCATCGCCGGGGAGCTTCTCAATATAGTCGCCGGTCATCTTATAGATATCGTCGAGCTTCTTTGCGGCGTTTCGGATGATATCGGCATAAGACTTCTCAGCCGCAAGCAGGGTGCGGTAATTTGTCACCTGCTTCTTTTCATCAGCCGTCAGGCTGTCGTAGGCCTTGCGCGCGGCGGCGATATCGTCCCCGCTGCGCTTTGTGACGGTACCGATGGCATTGATGAGGTCAATGACCTCGGCCGGGGTATATTCTCCGCTGTGGCCGAGCTTGGTGTAGTCATCGGTGTAGAACATCTCGACACTGTCACCGTCGGAGACAAAGTACTGGTTCATCGTGACGCTCGCGATGCTGCCGTTGACAGAGTACATCCAGCCGGAATTGGGACCGCGGTCTTTTTCCTTGAGAGTCCCGTTCGAGCCGGAGATACCGCTGATGTATGTGCTGCCGGAGGCGGAATAGCCGTGGCTTGCGAGAGCCTTATGCATAACATCGAGCGCGCTTGTGCCCTCAGGGAGCTTATCGAGCTTGCAGGAGAACCACTCGCTGCCGTTATCGCTGAGGGTGAAATAAACCGTGGAGAGTTTATCAACGGGCTTGTCGCTCGTGGGGGCGGTGCCGGTCACCTGAAGCTGGATGGAGACGGGCTGATCCACAAGCTGGCTCAGGCGCTTGTCGTCCGGGTATTTCTTCGCAAGCTCCGCGAAACGCTCGCTCGAAAGCCAGCTTGTTATCGTGACGAGCTTATGCTCCTTATCGCGCGTGACGAGAAGATTCTCATGCGTGATGACCTTGGGATTGCTGGATTTGAAAAGCCGCCACTGCTCTGCGGCCAGCCAGCCATCCATAGCGCTCGGCGCAATGCCCTTGCCGGTCACGTCCTTGTAGTTATACACCCAGACGAGCTCGCCGCTATCGTTGAGGTAAGCCTCCTGGAAGGCGTGCAGGTCGGTCTGTATATCGTTGGGGCTGGTATTCGCGTTTCTTATGCCGTCAAAGTAGTGTGCCTTGACAAGCTCCATCAGTTCAAGCTCACGGTCGATCTCCTCATTGACGAGGGGCTGCACCGTCAGCTCAATGTCGCGGGAGACGGACTTGCCGGTGGCTTTTTCGGTTATCGCGACGGTCAAGGTGACCTTGACGGGTTCCTCGCCCGGCATCGGGCGCAGGACCTCGACGCGCGCGGCGTTGTTCACGTCAAAGGTCTTGATGACATTGGGATTACTGCTCTTGATAGAGACGGGATAGTACTTGCCGTCGATCTTGAAATCGCGCGTTGTGGGGAACTTTATACCGCTGGAGGTGACGTTCGCGGGATCGATCTT
>CAKTKV010000058.1 GCA_934572355.1 uncultured Oscillospiraceae bacterium | reverse complement strand
ATAAACGAGTATATATACTGCGACTTTTTCAATTCCCTGCTCGATTCCGGCAAGGACGTTATCTTCCTCGATATGTCAAAGAAGATGTCCGTCTCCTACGAAAAGGCGCTCATCGGTGCGGAGATGGCACGCAAGGAGCACCCCGAGAGAAAGCTCTATATCATGGACACTCTCTGCATCTCCGGCGGCCTCGGCCTTCTGGTCGAGAACATGGTAAAGCGCATGGAAGCGGGCATGAGCTATGACGAGGTCATCAAATGGGGCGAGGAGAATAAGCTCAGGATCGCCCACCGCTTCACCGTGGACGACCTCAACTACCTCAAGGCCGGCGGCCGCGTGTCGAACGCCTCGGCGCTGGTCGGCTCGCTCCTGTCGGTAAAGCCCGTGCTGTACGTGCCCGACGGCGGCACGCTCGATGTGGCAAAGAAGGTGCGCGGCAGAAAAGCGGCTCTCGCGGAGATACTGCGCGGCGTCACTGACGACCTCAAACAGATCGACACCAAGGGTCTTGAAATGCACATTCTCCATGCCGACTGCCTCAAAGATGCCGAGCATGTGCGTGATGAAGTCCGCGCAGCCTTCCCCGATGTGGGTGAGATCACTATCAGCAACCTCGGTGTTGTCATCGGCGCGCACTGCGGTCCGGGTCTTCTCACCGTGTTCTACTTCTGCAACGGCAGACAGCCCTGATGTAAACTTCAGCGATCACAGCGGTAGCGCAAACGCGCTGCCGCTGTTGTTTCTTCTACTTGCCGGTAGGCGGGAATAATGTTATAATCGGTCAAACGAGGGGAGGTTCTCCAATGACAAACATCACCGCAAAAATGGCACACAGCAAAGAATCCGTGGAGCTTATGTGCATCACACAGTACAACACCTTTGAATTCGGTAAAAAGGTCGCCCTGCTTGCGATCTCCGCCGCATTGATCATTTTCGGCGTGGTGGCCAAAGTCTCCACAAGCATTTCGCTTGTATGCATCATGATCGGCTGCTTCATGCTGACCAGCAGCAACGCCGTGGCAAAGTCCCGCGCGGACGCCGTGATGAAACAGCTCGGCGGGCAGATGCCTGTATTTAATTATAGCTTCGGACCGACGAAGTTCAGCTTCAATCCCGACACCGAGCCTGTCAGCTATTCCTCCCTCTCCCGCCTCACGGAGGACAGCAATTATCTGTATGTGTTCCTCCGGAACCACGCGGCCTTCATGGTACAGAAGAGCACCATCGCAGGCGGCAGCGTGAACGATCTCAAGGAGCTTATCGCGCGCAAGTCCAATCTCACATGGAAGCAGCCTGTGACGCTCCTGAACTTCAGCCTGAAGAGTCTTTCGAACCGCGACGACAGATTTCAGGGTCCCCGGCTCTGATCTGACACGAATTTGGCGTTGACTCGCGCTCCGCTTCTATATTATAATTGTAGCAACAGCACCGTTATAATTTTTGAAAGGAGCGTGTTAAATGAAGCTGATATGGTACGGGCACTCATGCTTTAAGGTCATCTGCGAGAACGGGACGGTGGTCTTTGACCCCTATGCCCCCGGCTCCGTTCCGGGGCTTGAGCTGCCGGAGCTGAAGGCCGACGCGGTGATATGCAGCCACGGGCACAGCGACCACTGCGCCCCGGATAGGATCATTCTTTCCGGGCACAAGCCTGAAATGAAGCTGCGCCAGATCGAGACATTCCACGACGGCAAGCACGGCGAACTTCGCGGCAGGAACCTCATCTCCGTCATCTCCTCCGAGGGCATAAACCTCGCGCATCTCGGCGATCTCGGCCATGAGCTCTCGGGCGCGCAGCTTGAGGAGCTTGGCAGCATCGATGTGCTGCTTATCCCCGTCGGCGGGTATTACACCATCGACGCCGCACAAGCCAAGCGCATTACCGACGCTGTGAAGCCCAAGATCATCGTCCCCATGCACTACCGCCGCGGGGAACAGGGGCTCCAGCAGGTCTGCGGAGTCGACCGTTTTCTTGAGCTGTTCCGCTCTGCCGACATCCGGATGCTCTCCCGGCACAGCCTTGAGATCACCGCCGATACGGAACCCGGCGTATACGTTTTCCCATGGCCGGAGCTTCTTTACAGCAAAGAGGCGCAAACAGAATAATACAGCAAATGGCGCGCTGCAAAACGCAGCGCGCCATCATTATTAATGTATATCACACACCGCTTGCGCCGTAGTTCGACAGCACACGCGCGGAGGGATCGTCGACATCGCAGCCCTTCCAGCTCTTGTTCGGCATCCAGAAGTCTGCCACCATGTCGCTCTGGCCGGGGTAATACTTCTCGAATATCTCGCGGTAGAGAAGCGACTCCTTGGTAAACGGGCGCGCATGGCCATACTTCATGCGCTTTTCCTCGTACTCCTCATCGGTGTAATATGACGCGGCATACTCCTTGAGGTCGTCAACGAGGGAGTGGCCGACAGCATCGGAGAACGCGGCCTTCTCGCGGTAGAGGATATCGTGCGGGAGCCAGTCGCCCTCAAAGGCGTGGCGCAGCAGGTACTTGCCCTTGCCGTAGGTGTTCATCTTCATCGCCGGGTCAAGGCTCATGACGTATTTTACAAAGTCAAGATCGCCGAACGGTACGCGCGCCTCAAGGGAGTTCACGGAAATGCAGCGGTCGGCGCGGAGCACATCGTACATGTGCAGCTCGCGTATGCGCTTCTCGGCTTCCTTCTGGAATTCCTCGGGCGAGGGTGCAAAGTCGGTGTATTTATAGCCGAAGAGCTCATCGGAAATTTCGCCTGTCAGCAGCACGCGGATATCGGTCTGCTCATGTATCGCCTTGCACAGCAGGTACATGCCCATGCTTGCGCGGATGGTCGTGATGTCATAGGTACCGAGGATATAGATAAGCTTATCAAGCGACGCGATAACATCGTCGCGCGTGATGATGACCTCCGTGTGCTCGCTGCCGATGTAGTCTGCGACTTCTTTAGCGTACTTGAGGTCTATCGCGTCCGTCGCCATGCCGATGGCAAAGGTGCGTATGGGCTTGTCGCTCTTTCGAGCGGCGACGGCGCAGACGAGTGAGGAGTCAAGCCCTCCGGAGAGCAGGAAGCCCACCTTCGCGTCGGCGACAAGGCGCTTCTCTATACCGGCGACGAGCTTTTCATGTATCTTCGCGCAGGCCGTTTCAAGGTCGTCATGGCAGACGCTCTCGACTTTGGACATATCGGCGTAGCAGACGAACTTCCCGTCGATGTAATAATGTCCGGGAGGGAACGGCATGATCTTCCCGACAAGGCCGACGAGGTTTTTCGGTTCGCTGGCAAAGACTATTTCGTCGGAATCGGTATAGCCGTAATAGAGCGGGCGGATGCCGATGGGGTCGCGCGCGGCGACAAAGCCGCGGGTCTTGGCATCATAGATGATGAGCGCAAATTCTGCGTCGAGCAGCTTGAACATATCGGTGCCGTACTGCTCATACAGCGGCAAGAGTATCTCGCAGTCGGACTCGCTCTGGAACTTGTAGCCCTTGGCGATCAGTCCCTCGCGCAGCTTCTCAAAGCCGTATATCTCGCCGTTGCAGACGGCGTAGCTGCCGTGCAGTTCGAACGGCTGCATTCCCTCCGGATGCAGACCCATGATGGCAAGCCTGTGGAAGCCGAGCAGGCCGCGCCCGGTATCAACGTAACGGGTATCGTCCGGCCCTCTGGATACCGTTCTGTCAAAACATTCCTTAAAACGCGCAAAGGTGACGCCGCTGCCGCAAAAGCCCATTATCGAACACATAAACATTTCCTCCCATTGATGTCGGATCCAAAATGTTCAGCATGTACGATAGGGCAAGTGCTGTACCTCGCGGTGCCACCTATCTTTTTTCTCATTCCCGGGGTTCAATCAAACCCTTGTCCACTGACGCGGGACGCGGACGGCTCGGATACTCGGTTTCCCTTTCCCCTCGCGGCTCACCCGGTGTTATTCGTGCAGGCTCGGCTGTGCGCTTTTCAGCTTCCGCGCACTCTCTGTAAGTGAGTTCCCCGCATTACTTGTCCGGATTCAAACGCCTGTAAATTTGTGAAAGACACAGCGCCCGGAACCGGTTCCGAAGCATCACTGTCTTTTGATGCGTGTAATATACACCTCTCGTTCGACATTGTCAACAGTTTTTTGCAGAAGATTTTGTGCAACTTCCCCGGGGGTAGCTTATTGCTCTTTCCTCCGCAGTACCAATATCGGCACAAAGGTCAGCAGCAGCACGGCAGCCGCGGCAAGGTATATCCCCGGAGTCGGAACGGTCTTTACCTGCCCCAGCTCCACATAGGTGCTCGCGCCGTTCTTTATGACCGCCGCGCCTATCGCGGGGCCTGTCACCATCGGCAGCAGCACTGCAAATATCATGCGTATGCCCTGGAAATGCCCGGCCTTGCCGGCAGGCGTCCAGTCGCGGATATTCGCGCCGAGCGCCGAGGTCATCATCATGTACCCGCTCATCATCACCGTTCCCGCGATCATCACGCCGGCGCTCCCGCGCACAAAGAACATGCCCACAAGCCCCGCGAGCATGACTGCCGCCGCTGGGAACACGAAGCGCAGCTTGCCGAGCCGGTCGATAAAGCGCCCCGACACGACGCTCACGACAGACGCGAGGATCAGCACCACGCCGAGGACTATCGCATAGTCCGTGATGCCGAGGTAGTTCTGTATGTAGATGATGAGGTACGGGAAGAACACCTGCACCGCAACCGAGAACAGGCAGAACGCCGCAAACGACAGATAAAGCTCCGGGTTCTCCTTCACGACCGACGGCCTGAAGCCGTAGAGCAGGTTCTTAAAATAGCTGTCAGAGCCGCGCTTAAGCCCCGGCTCGTCCTTCACGAGGAAGATGGCCAGCACGCCGACGACACTCACCGCAAGGCCGAAGATATTGAAGAACTCCTGCCATCTCCCCTGCTGCGTCAGCCCGTCGAAAGCGCCGAAGATGATAAGCATCGATATAAGCGGCAGGATGGCGAGCACGCTCTCCGCACGGCCGCGGTTCGAGTTATCCGTAATGTCGGTGACATAGGCGTTGAAGGCCGCGTCGTTTGCCGTGCTGCCAAAGAAGGTCATCACGCAGTCCATTATGACGACGAGCATCGCCGCTGACGCGACGGCGTTCGTCCCTGGAAAGAGCCGCGCGGCGTTCTCGGGCGTAATGTACCCGAACACTGCGGTCGAAAGTCCCCACAGGACATAGCCCGCCGCGATGAACGGCTTTCTCCTGCCGAGCTTATCCGACAGCGCGCCCATCAGAAGCGTCGTCAGCGTCGCGGCGGCAGCCGACCAGCCGACCATTTCCGCGATGTACCACGGGTCGGTAGAGATGGTGTTATACAGGAAGACGTTGAAGTACATGTTCTCGATCGTCCAGGCAAACTGCCCGAACAGACCGACGAGGATAAGCGTGATCCACTTGCGCGCCGATAGCTTCGTCGTCGTGTTCATTTGCACTGTCACCCTTCGATTATATTCAGTATTATGTCAATCGCTTCGTCCATATGCTCCGCGGTGATATGCTCATAAGGGCCGTGGAAAGTGCTGCCGCCGGTGCCGAGGTTCGGGCAGGGCAGGCCGCGGAACGAGAGCTGCGCGCCGTCCGTCCCGCCGCGCACCGGGCGGATGATTGGCGCGATGCCGCGCTTTTCCATCGCGCGCTTTGCCCGCTCGATGATGTCCATACGTTTATTGAGCACCTCCGCCATGTTGCGGTACTGCTCCTTCAAGGTGAGCTTTGCCGTACCCGCGCCGTATTTTTCGTTCATGCGCCGCTCGATATCGCGCATGGTCGCGCAGCGCTGGGCGAATTTCCCTGCGTCATGGTCGCGGATTATATATTTCATCTCCGCCCGCTCGACCGAGGCGTTCATTTCCAGCAGGTGGTAAAAGCCCTCGTAGCCCCCGGTCATCGCCGGTATCTCCTCCGCCGGGAGCAGGGAATTTATCTCACACGCGACGAGCGCCGCGTTTATCATTATCCCCTTTGCACTGCCGGGGTGGACGTTCACGCCGCGTATCTCCCAGCTCGCCGCGGCGGCGTTGAAGGTCTCATAGTTTATCTCGCCTACCTCGTCGCCGTCGACAGTGTAGGCAAAGCCCGCGCCGAAGCGCTCAAGGTCGAGCAGCTCCGCCCCGCTGCCTATCTCCTCGTCGGGCGTGAAGGCCACGGCGACAGCGCAGTGCGGCAGGTTTTCTTTCACAATGCGCTCGCAGGCCGTCATTATCTCAGCTACGCCCGCCTTGTCGTCCGCGCCGAGTAGCGTTGTGCCGTCAGTGGTTATGAGCGTCTGGCCGGCGCAGTCTTTGAGATCAGGGAACTTTTCAGGTGAGAGCACCAGTCCGCTCGTCCCAAGGGTAACGTCCCCGCCGTCGTAGTTCTCATGCAGCACGGGCTTCACGCCCGTCCCGGAGAAATCCGGTGCGGTGTCGACATGGGCAATGAAGCCGATCGTCTGCTCGTTTTCCATGCCCGCGCTCGCCGGGAGATATCCGTAGACATAGCCGCGCCCGTCCTCATAGACCTTTTGCAGCCCGATAGCTCGCATCTCCTCCGCGAGGAGCGCACAGAGCCTGAGCTGTCCGGGCGTACTGGGCGTCCCCTGCGCGTCCTCGCTGCTCTGCGTATCGACTGCCGCATATTTCAGAAGCCGTTCATAAGCTCTCATATTTTTCTCCGTTCATTTGAAAATTTCAGCCGTCACAAACAGGCGGCCCTTTTTGGAGCTGCCGCCCAGCTCCTTGAGCCTGCCCTTGCCCGCGCCGCGCAGCGAGACGATGTCCCCCTCCTTGACGCTTCTGTCGCCTTTCAGGCACTCCGTATAATTAAGGCTCACGTTCCCCGCGGCGATCTGCCGCGCGGCCTCGGTGCGCGAGATGCGGAACATGCCCGAGCACAGCGCGTCGAGCCGCAGGCTCATCAACGTGAAGCTGCGCTCCTCGCTCTGCCGCGCCTTATGCGGCAGCTCCGAGAGCGCGATCTCCTCCGCGCGCACGCCGCAGCGCCCGACCTTGTCTATACTCAGCAGGTGGCGCAGCACGCTTGGCTGACACAGCACGTATGCCATGCTCCCGTCGACGATGATATCCCCGACCCATTCGCGGTTCACGCCCATGCCGAGCACCGCGCCCATATAGTCGCGGTGGCCGGGCTCGCCGAACGCGGCGGTGAGCTTTATTGCACGGATATGCTCACTCTCTTCAAGTTCCGCCTCCTCCATGTAGTCCGGCAGGAAAAAGACCATGCCGCGCTCGAAGTCCTCATGCCCGCCGCGGAACACCATGCGGCTGAAGCGCAGCTCGGCGTCATGCGCCAGCGCGTACTGCTCCGCCGGGGTGAGAAAGCCCGTTGAGGTCAGGCAGCCCTTATTTTTGCAGCGGCGGGCAAGATCCTCGCCGCGTTTCAGAAGTTCACTGTTTTCCATTAATTTTGTCCGCTATCCTTGTTTTATGCGCGCTCTGGTTGCTTTTTTTCAGAACCGCGTCTATCTGGCCGAGCACCCACTCGACCTCGTTCTTGAACTCGCCCGATGAGCAGCGCAGCACGCCCGAGCGCAGTGCCGAGAGCCGTATCAGGTTATCGCTCGTCACGACGCGCACAGAGTAGTTCTTCCCTATCTCGTCGGCAAGGCGCTCGATATATGCGTCCCCCGTCTCGCCGTCCTTTGTGAAGGCGACGTTTATGTTGTGGTAATCCTCGCGCGAGCCGGGGTTTCCCGGCGTGCGGAAGCCGTCGAATACCAGTACGAGCTTAGCTTTTGTAAAGCCGCAGTAGTTTGACAGCATATCCATCAGCCTCCCGCGTGCTAAGTCGAGCCTGTCGGCGGCAAGCTTTTTAAGCTCGTCCCACGCGAAAATGAGGTTATAGCCGTCGACGATGATAAACTCCGGTTTCTTCTCAAACGTCGGTTCGCTCGCCGCGGCATTGACCTGCCGCGCGGAATACTGCGGGCGCTTTATCTTCCCGAACTCGCGCTCCATTATCGCCTCAAGCTCGCGGTCGTCGATGCTGAGGCTCCTGTACCGCGGCGCAGCGGCGGGCGCTGCCTCCTCGACCGGCGGCTTCAGGCAGCTTTCAAGGTGCATGTAGTCCTTCACCTGATCCCACGGGATGTTCACGCCCGCGCCGTGCGAGCAGAACACAGAGTCGACGGGGTTATCGGTGTCCCGCTCCAGTTCGTAGCCTATTGCGTCGACTATCTTCTGCTGATCGCGGCACGCCCGGTAGCCGCCCGGCGTCAGGCTGAGTCTACCCCGGCCGTGGGTATAGGCCAGCAGCTCCTGCATGTATTCGTTCATCCCCGCGACGGGCGCCGCACCCTCAAGGCGCATCATGCCGCCCGCGTCCTCTGGGGAGTCTATCTCGCCGTTCATCGCGCGCACGTCGCTTATCGCCCGGCCTATCTGCTCTGCCGGTACTTCAAGCACGAAGCTGTACCACGGTTCGAGCAGGACGCTCTCTGCCTGCATCAGCCCCTGACGCACGGCGCGGTAAGTTGCCTGACGGAAATCCCCGCCCTCGGTGTGTTTTATGTGCGCGCGCCCCGCGGCGAGCGTGAAGCGTATATCCGTCACCGGCGAGCCGGTCAGCACGCCGATATGCTGCTTCTCGGCAAGGTGCGTGAGGATGAGCCGCTGCCAATTGCGGTCAAGCTCGTCCTCCGGGCAGCTGCTTGAAATCTCTATCCCGCTGCCGCGCGGCAGCGGCTCGAGCAGCAGATGCACCTCGGCATAGTGGCGCAGCGGCTCGAAATGCCCGACGCCTTCTACCGTGTCCTTTATAGTCTCGCGGTACATGATGCGCCCTGTGTCGAGCGTGATGTCCGTGTCAAAGCGCTCCTTCACAAGGCTGCGGAATATCTCCGCCTGCACCCTGCCCATAAGCTGCACGCTTATCTCGCGCGTGCGCTCGTTCCAGACGATGTGCAGCTGCGGGTCCTCTTGGTCGAGCTGCATGAGCTTCGGCAGGAGCACCGCCGGGTCGCTCTGCGGCGGGAGAATAACGCGGTAGCTCATCACCGGCTCCAGCAGCGGCTCGGCAAAGTCTCCTACCGCGCCGAGTCCCTGTCCCGGATATGTTCCCGTAAGGCCGAGCGCCGCGCATATCTGGCCGGGGCAGACTGTCTCCGCCGTGTCGTACTTCGCACCGGAGTAAATGCGCAGCTGGCTTATCTTCTCCTCAAAGGCATTGCCGTCCCGGTCGGAATATTTCATCAGGCTGCGCAC
>CAKTKV010000057.1 GCA_934572355.1 uncultured Oscillospiraceae bacterium | reverse complement strand
GGCTTATCGTCCTCGCCGCGACCGTCACCCTCGCCTGCCTCAAGACCTCCGTCGGCCTTATCACGAGCTGCGCCGAAACTTTCGCCGGTATGTTCAAAGGTCTGAGCTACCGCGCATGGGCGATCATCTTCAGCGTTGTCGCCTTCGGTTTTGCAAACTTCGGCCTGAGCAACATCATCAGCTATTCCCTGCCGGTCCTGATGTTCCTGTATCCGCTGGCCATCGTGCTCATTGTCCTCTCCCTCTGCGGGAAGTTCTTCGGGCATGACAGGCGCGTCTACCGCTGGGTCATTGGCTTTACCTTCTTCGCCGCGCTCTATGACCTCTGCGCAAGCCTGCAGGGCAATGTCATCAGCGCCCTGCACCTCAATGGTGTGCTCGACTTTGTGCGCGCAAATCTCCCGCTCGCGCACCTCGGGCTCGGCTGGGTCTGCCCCGCCGCCCTCGGTCTGGTCATCGGCCTTGCCGTACACTTCATCAGCAAGAAAAAAGCTAAGGCCGCATAACGCATAAGTTTTTATAAACTTAATAGTCTATCGCCGCGGTGCCTATGCAGGTACCGCGGCGATTCGTTCTGTCCATGAGCGGCGCACAGTTGAACGTTCTTGGTAAACCGCTGTTGTTAAGATAATGAACGTTTTGTTAATTAACTGTCAATATATACAAAAGCCGCAACCCATTGCGGCTCGGTTATGGGTACCGATTAACCAAATCTCCGAAAATGCACTTTGCTCTTGAATTTCCTAGGAAAAAAGTGCTATCATACACATAGTTAAAAGATAGACAAGCTTTCCATGCGGTATGCTCGTCTGTCCGAATAAGACCGTTCAATGAAGTCAACACTATATTGTGGTAAATCGAAAGGAAGGTTTCACAATGGTCAATCGTATAGTCCTCAACACTGTTTCCTACCATGGCTCCGGCGCTGTCAAGGAGATCGGCCCTGAGCTGTCCGCCCGCGGCTTCAAGAAGGCTCTTGTCTGCTCCGGCAAGCACGTTGTCAAGAGCGGCGAGATCAACAAGATCCTCGACCCGATGAAGGCCGCCGGTATTGATTACGCTCTCTTCACCGATATAAAGGCCAACCCCACCATTGAAAACGTCCAGAACGGCGTTCAGGCTTTCAAGGACGCCGGTGCTGACTGCATCGTCGCCGTCGGCGGCGGCTCCATCATGGACACTGCAAAGGCTGTCGGCGTCATTATAAATAACCCCGAGTTTGCGGACGTCCGCTCCCTCGAGGGCGTCGCCCCCACCAAGAAGCACGCCGTCTTCACCATCGCCGTCCCGACGACCGCCGGCACCGCGGCTGAAGTCACCATCAACTACGTTATCACCGATGTTGAGAAGAAGCGCAAGTTCGTCTGCGTTGACACTAACGACATCCCCGAGATTGCCGTCGTCGACCCCGATATGATGTCCACCATGCCCGCGCCGCTCACCGCCGCCACCGGTATGGACGCGCTGACCCACGCCATTGAAGGTCTTATCACCAAGGGCGCATGGGAAATGAGCGACATGTTCCACCTCGAAGCGATCCGCCTCATCTCCTCCAACCTGCGCGACGCTGTCAACAACGATCCCGACGGGCGCAAGGGCATGGCACTCGGCCAGTATATCGCCGGTATGGGCTTCTCCAATGTCGGCCTCGGCATCGTCCACAGCATGGCGCACGGCCTGTCCGCGCTGTATGACACCCCGCACGGCGTCGCCTGCGCGATCATTCTGCCGACCGGCCTTGAGTACAACAAGGAATACTCCGGCGAGAAGTACAAGGCTCTTGCAAAGGCAATGGGCGTTGAGGGCGTTGATGCGATGACTCAGGAGCAGTACCGTCAGGCCGCTATCGACGCGGTCAAGAAGCTCTCCGCCGACGTCGGCATCCCCGCTGACCTCAAGGGCATCGTCAAGGAAGAGGACGTGCAGTTCCTCGCAGAGAGCGCTTACGCCGACGCATGCCGCCCCGGCAACCCGCGCGACACCAGCGTTGAAGAGATCATCGGCCTTTACCACAGCCTCATGTGATAGCCCGTTTATCCACGCAATATACTCCAAATCCGGAAGGAGCCGCGATAAATATCGCGGCTCCTTCGGAGTTTATTATGTTCAATTATGTTTTATTCCCCGCGGACGCGGTTGCCCACGCAGGTGTCGGCCATGTTGCGCACGTACTGATCGTAATTTGTATTGAGCAGCGCGGTGAAGAGCGCATCGATAATGCTCAGGGTGGATATCCTGCTCGACATGCCGCCGAGCCTGTCCCAGCTTTCGCTCGAGTCCACGCGCAGCTTATAGTCGCACTGGCTGGCAAGAGAGTTGCTGGTCGACGAGGTGAGCGCAACGGTCGTCACATGCAGGCGGCGCAGCGTCTGCGCGACCTCGATGATATCCTCCGTCTCCCCGGTGTAGGAGATCAGGAAAGCAAGGCAGCCCTCGGTATTGGCTTGGGCGTTCGTGAGCATGGAGACTCTGTCGCTCGGTGCGGTGGACTGTATCTTCAGGCGGACGCACTTGAGCTGCGCGTCCCGCGCGACGACGTTTGACGGGCCGACCCCGTAAAAGTCGATGCGCTTTGCCGCGGCCATTTTGTCCACGACCGCGCTGAACTCCTCCGCATCGATGATCTCGCGCGTTTTGAGGATGGACTGGGCGTTCTGCTGGGAAACCTTTTCGAGGATCTCCGTCACGGAATCATACCGGCTGACGGGTGCCTGCGTCCCGCTCATGTTGCTGCGGTGGGCGTAGTTATCCTGCGCGGCAGACAGCAGCATACGGAAATCCGTATAGCTGTCAACGCCGAGCTTCCGGCAGAAACGCTTCACGGTCGTCGTCGAGGTAAAGGTCTTTTCCCCGAGCTCCACAATGCCCATGCTGCATACTTCCTTGTAATGGTCAAGGATGTATTCAACAACATGCCGCTCTGACGGGGTCAGATCCCTGATCTCCGCCATTTTGATCAGAATATTGGCCATGTGCCAAGGCTCCCTTCTCAGGGCTCAGAGCTTCTCCGCTTTGAAAATATCAAGGATAGCGTCGGCGATCTCCTGCTCCGCGCCGCCCTTGACGGTGACGGTTATTTTCTCACCCTGTTTGACCTGCAATGCCATGACTGCGAACATACGCTTCGCGTCGGCAGTCTGTCCGTCATGCTCTATGGTGATCTCGGACTCCTTATAAGGCTTGACGGCCTTGACCACAAGCCCGACCGGCCTTGCGTGGAGCCCCATCGCGTCATTGATCAGATAGTCAAAAGAAACCATATCTTCTCCTTATCAATACCGCTCCAACACTGAGTGATCCTCAAGAGCGGAATCTATTATAACTGAATATGCCGTATTTTTCAAGTTTTTAGCTGCGCGGTGCAGATAGACCTCCGCCTGTTCCTCGTCCCCGGCATAGTGTGAGAGCTTCGCGATGCGAAATTGCAGCAGCCCCCGGTCTGCTCCGTCCTTCGTCGCGGCGGCCTGACGCTGGAGCTTCGGGAGCATGGAGAAGTCCTTCTCGACATAGACGGCAACGATCTGCCGCGCCTGACGCAGCAGCTTTTTATACTGGTCGACCCCGTCCGCGCCGGACTTATGCAGGAAATCCTCAAGCTGCGTAAGCGTCTCCTTCGCCCGCTCGCCGTCACCGGCGTAGGCATAGAAGGACAGCTTCGTCTGATAAAACTGGAGCCTGTCGCGCGGCTGGAGCTTCATGCCGTCGAGCTTCGTGATAAGCTCCCGGCATTTCCCATCGTCGCCGAGGCTCATGTATCCCTCAAGCTTATAGAGCAGCAGCACCGCCGGGCGGAACACGAGCTTCAGCCGACGGTTATTTTCAAGCCGCTCTATGTACAGCCGCGGATCGCGCTGGAGCAGCGCGCGAAGCTCCCGCTCCGACTGCGCCCGCGCAAGCGACAGCAGGTAGAGCGCGATGAACACAAGGATCATCAGCAGCACGCACATGCCTATCGGCAGTGCATAGCCGCCCGGCAGAGAAAACGCCAGAATGACGTGCGCCGCGCCCATGGCTCACTCCTCCGGCGGGAACGCCATGACGGTGTCCTTCGTGACGTCTATGGCGAGCTTGGCAAGCTCCGCGGGCGTGAGCTCTGTATTGAAGGAAAGCTCCGAGAGCGCCGAGGTATTGACCCCCGCAACGACCGCCCAGCCCGGGTGCTCCGACACGCACAGCGCCGCCGTACGGAAGGGCGAGCCGCCCGCAAGGTCGCACACGAAAAGTACTGCGTCCTCTATCCCCGCGAGGAGCTCATTGAGCTTACCCTGAAGAATATCCAGAGAATCCTCCTCGTTGAAATCAATGTAATAAAAATCCTCCATCTCGCCGACCAACATGGCGAGATTCCTTTTCATGGCAGTGGCGTAACCGCCGTGCCCCATGACGACTACCTTGGACATAGGTTCCTCCTTATACGTAAAGTCTCCCACAAAAGCCCCTTGTACGGCGGCCTTGCCGGGAGACGCGTCTTACCCCGGTCTCCGCACGGCGGACAGTACCGCCGCACGGAAACCAAAGATCCATATATTCCGGAGCGTTACGCTCCTTCGCGGGAGTTTACATGTTGGAGTTGCTGAAAACGGTGTCGCGATAATCCTTGTATACGACCTGCATATAGTCCTTGGGGATCTCGGTGACGTTCGGGGAAACGAAGATGTTCATCTTGTGGCCCATCTTCTCAAGACGCAGCGCGGTCTCGGAAGCGATGGACTGGGCAATGGTGATGACAGCAACGGTGGAGGAAGCGCCGACCTTCTGGTAATAGCCGGGTATGGCGACAAGAGCGTCCTCAAGCGGGCAGCAGTTGCTGATCATTATATCGGCGCAGTCGCCGAGCTTCTTGCCGGAGGAATGGGTGGCGGTGGCCTTCTCGTAGTTCTCGCCGCTGGTGATGGCAATGACCTTCAGGCCTCTCTCCTTGGCGTAGAGCGCCGCCTCGATGGGGGCTGCATTCAGGCCGCCGTGGGAGAAAACGATCATGACTTCGCCTTCCTGGAAGTTGTAGCTCTGAAGGAAGTTCTGGATGTAGCCTTCCTGACGCTCGATCCACAGCAGCTCACGTGCGCCGCCGGGGCCGATAACGTTATTCCACATAAGTCTGGGATCCATGACCGGATGCCAGCCGACAACGCCGCCGTAGCGCGGGAACACATCCTGCACGGGCAGGACGCTGTGGCCGCTGCCGAACAGATGCACGAGCTTGCCGGAATTGATAGTCTCGGCGCAGAGGTCAGCCGCGGCTGCGATGTTCGCCGACTGCTCCTTGTCGATCTTCTCAATAACTTCGGTTATTCTTTTGATGTACTCGAGTTGTGCCATTTTTCTTCTCCTTTGGTTTTACCGTCGGCCGGCAGGTTTTTGTTCTGCCGGCCGTTTGCGTTAGCTTTATTATGTCAGTCTCCGTCCGTTATATCAGGCGAAGGCGCCGACTGCGGGGATGAATCCGATAGCGGTGAGCACCGCGGCGAGAACGAGGATCAGGCCCATGATGGCCAGAGGAGTCCAGTTCTTCTTGGTGTAGAGATTGTACACGCCGAGGGTCAGAGCCAGAGGAACGATGTGCGGGAACACACTGTTGAGAAGGTTATCCAGATTGAACACGGAGATAACGCCTTCAACGTATGTACCGGAAGCGGAATCGAACACCTGCGCTGCGGTCTTGATGTCGATGTTGAGATTGCAGGTGACGAAGCTTGCAGTCAGAGCGCCGACAACGATCAGGCCGAGAACGGTGATCGCCTGCATGATGCGGTCAAGCTCGCCCGAAGCCATGAAGCGCTGAACGCCGTCAAGTCCGGCCTTGTAGCCGAGGTTGAAGAGCTTCCAGCTGAGCAGGTAGGTGCCGAGCGGGTAGATGATCATGTACAGCAGAGCGCCGACCCATGCAGAGCCGGGGATGGCGCTGGCGATGGACAGGCAGATAGTGAGCAGCAGGGGGATAATGGTCGCGACCCAGAGGGAGTCGCCGATCGCGGAGGTGGGGCCTATGAGGGCAACCTTGGCTTCCTGGATGGACTCGGCCGAGCCGTTGCCGTTTGCAAGCTGCTCCTCCATGCCGATCGCGATACCGTTGCATATAGAGCCGACCTGAGACTCGGTATTGAACAGGGTGATGTGACGCTGCAAAGCGGCGGCCTTATCTTCCTTGGTTTCGTACAGCTCATCGATCACGGGAGCCATGGACTGACCGAACGCCATGCCGAGCATGGTCTCAGCCTGCTGAGAGCAGCCATTCCAGAAGAACCAGTTGAGGAAGGATTTCTTAAGAGTTTTCTTGCTGACGGTCTTCATATTAAGCTACCTCCTCTCTCTTGCTGATGACATAGTAGTAGATAACAGCGACGATCGCAGCGATGACTGCGACTGCCATGGTGCTCATGCCGAAGTAGGTGACAAGCACGAAGCCGCCGAGGAAGATGGCCCAGTGCACGCCCTTCTTGACGAGGAAGGAGAGGATGATGCCCATACCGAGGGCAGCCATCATGCTGCCGAAGGCAGAGATACCGGTGGTGAACCAGCCGGGGATAGCGATGCCTGCGTTGGTGCCGAGGTTAATGGCGGAGAGAACGATGACTGCCGGGATGAAGCGGCACAGGAAGCCGATACCGCAGCCTCCGAGCATGTTGGGCATCCACATCTTCTTGGCGTCGCCCGATTCGGCGATCTTGTTTGCCCAGCGGTTGATGAATACATCGAGTGCATAGTGGACGTTCCACATCGTGCCGCCGACAACGCCGCCGATACCGGCACCGGTGAAGGCCAGACCGATGAGAGCCGCCGCGTCACCTGCGCCGACGGTGCCCTTGAGGGCTATCGCCATTGCGGTGCCGACGTAGGTCGCGTAGGACAGATCCCATGCGACTGCGCCGCCGGGAGTGACGTTCGCGAGGTAGGCGATCTGAAGGGGAACGCCGACCAGCATAGCCGTCTGCACATCTCCCATAATGATGCCGACGACGAAGGATGCCACGAGAGGACGGCCAAGGCAGTACCAGCCGATGGTATTGCCGACGATTGATCCGATAGCGCCCAGGTATATGAACAGGGCGATAAGGATCACTTGCAAAGTGCTCATAGACTTTTCCTCCTATAAACTTTTATTTTCAGGGCAGTGCCCTTAAATACGGCTTTGCTCCTCAGAGCTTGATGCCCTTGCGGATATCCGGCCACTCCTTCGACGGGGACTTCGGGACCGTCTGATACACGAGCTTCACGCCGTCCGCGGCGATCTCATCAAACAGCTTGATGTCCGCCTCGCTTGCGAAGAACACGCTGCCGCCGCCCTTGGTGAGGTTGAAGCGGGTGTCCGCGCGCTTTGCGGCGTTGCCGATGACGACCAGCTCGCACTTTTTAAGCTCCTCGCGCAGACTGCTCAGATCCTGCGGAAGACGCGTGACGAACAGGCGGTTGCCGTCGGAGGGCTGGGCGAATATCTCCTTCGCCTCGGCCATGGTCACGACATGGGATTTGTACTGCTTCGGTATGCCCATGAGCATTATCGACTGCAAGGTCTTGTTCGCGGCGAGGGCATCGTCAATGGCGATGATCTCATTGATTTTAAGGTGACCGCACCACGCGGTGACTATCTGCCCGTGGATAAGGCGGTCGTCTATACGAAGATAATCCATAAAAATACGAATCTCCTTTCCTGATTTTCTTTGCATGATGCACAACTGTGCGTCCCTTGTCTGCATAATATCAGAGTTTTTTTAGCCTATCAAGTTTTTGACACATTGTGTTAATAATTAACAAAATCATGGATTGACCATCCCGAGTTTTATGGTAACATAGATGATAAGCAAAGCTGAATTATGCATCCGTCGGGAGGTTTTTATGAAAACTTTGAGACTTGTCAGCCGCGGCTCAAAGGTGAGCTGCATAATATGCGCCGTCGTTATCGCCGCCGCAGGCATCGCGTGGATGGCGCTGCGCTTTTCGATTGGCGCGCTGCTTGCGTTTCTCGCCGCGGTTGCGCTGTTTGGGGTGTATGTATATATCGTGTTCTCCTCAAAGGCCGAATACGTCCCCGGCAGTGGGAATCTTCGTCTCTGCGGGATGCAGAGCGCAGAGATACCGCTTGAAGGCGTCGTCTCCGTCTCCAGCCGCGAGGTCACGGTACACGGTTCCGTCAGCCGTGTGATCGTCCTTCTGGGCGGCGATGGTACTGAGCTTGCGGCGATCCCCGTGATATGCGGCGGCAAGGGCTACGCGGCGGAGCGCATGGCAAAGGAGCTTGCGCAGCTGCTCTCGCTGCGCTTTGACGCTGCCGTGCCGGAGTACCTCTATGACCGCAAGTCCGCGAGAGCGCACAAGAAGGCGGAGAAGGCAGCCAAACGTTCACCGAAGCCTGTGACGGCAGATGAAGATGAGCTGCCCAATGACGGGATCAATTACGACCTGATGGATGATGAAAGATAAAGAACCCCTGCGCCGATGTTTTTCCATCGGCGCAGGGTTTTTTTCATTCTCTATTATAGAAGCTGAGCGGCGAAAAGCTCCGCTGCCTTATTCGTCTGAGCGTCCGAAAACGGATCGGGCAGATTGGCCGTACCCGTGACCTCGCGCAGCCCTGAGCCCTCGCGCTGCACCATCTCACAGAACTTATCCAGTCCCGCGCCGCTCTCCTCAAGTTCGAGCGCGTATATCTCCAGCGCCACGCCTGCGGACACGGCATAGCTTATCACGTAATAGGGCGAACTGAAGAAGTGCGGAGTGTCTACCCAGCTCATGGAGTAATACGTATCGTTTACGCCGTCGTAGTAGCCGTATTCCTCAGCAAGCTCAAGGCTCAGTTCGTTTATCCACTCAAGGCTCAGCTCGTCCGCCTCATACACGCGGTTCTCAAACTCCGCAAACGACGCCTGCTGCACAAAGGTCTCGAGCGTGTTGAGCAGGTTCATGCGCATCAGGTTTTCAAACTCATCGTCGGTGAAGTTATCCTTCATCGCGCTCAGGCCGAGATACTGCATAGACTGCGAGAAGCACTCGGCAAGATCCATCGTCTCGTATGCGTTAAAGTTTACGTATGCGTCCACATAGTGCCCGAACTCATGGCAAACGCTTATTATATCCTCACTGTCGCCGTAGGGATCGACGAACAGGAACGGCGCTTCATAGTCCTGAAGATAGGTCTGGAAGGACATGTTCGCCTTGTTGTCTCGCAGCTCCACATCCCAGAGATCGTAGGTCTTCATGAAGTTATATGCCTCG